>CAJAYO010000706.1 GCA_903948415.1 uncultured Opitutia bacterium
ATTGCTGACGACGAGCGATTTGTCGGTGCCCGACATCGCGGAGGCCTGCGGCTTCGCCTACGCCGAGCACATGATTCCGCTCTTTGCCCGTTACCACGGGGCAACCCCGGCGGCGTTTCGGAGGAACCTCCGGGGAGCCTCGCGTCTCAAGTAGGCGGGGCGGTCGGCGCTTCAGGCGCCCTCGCCCGGTGCCGGCGGAGCAGCGGGGGAAGACGTGTCGGGTGGCCAGGCGCAGACGTGGTGCGATCCCAGCGGCGCGTGGTTCAACCGAGGGACCGGTTTATCCAGGGCGAATACTTCGCCCCGAATGGGGAGCCTGTCACGGTTCGCGGCGACGGCCGCGAGGTTCCCGGCGAGGATCACAGACCGAAACGGAGCGACCTGGTCGATTGGCCGGAGCATGCGGACCCTGGAGGGAAGAGTCGCGACCGGAAATGCGTCTTGTGCTCAGGGTTTGCTGGTGGCGGCGAGACGGAGGACGACGTCGTAGTTGAAACGGGTGAAGGCGAAGAGGGCTTCTTCGAGGATGCGCTCTTGGTCGCTGTGGGCGCCGAAGCCCTTCAGGGCATCTTCACTGTCGGTCATCGGGCCGATGCCGTAGCATTCGATGCCACGAGCGCGGAGAAACGCCATGTCGGTGGCGCCGGTGCTCATGGTGGGCAGGGTGAGGGTTTGGTAGTGGCGGCGGACGGCGGCTTCGAGCACCTCGAAGGCTTCGGTCCGGAGGCGCGAAGGGGCGGCGCCGGGGCGGCTGTGGCCGGGGGCGTGGACGACCTCGATGGCGGGGTCGGCGATGATTTTGCGGAGCTGGTCGAGGAAGCGGACCATGTCTTCGTCGGGGAGCGAGCGGATATCGAGGGTGGCCTCGACCTCGGAGGGGATGACGTTTACGCGGTAGCCGCCGCTGATCATGTTGGGCGAAATCGAGGTGCGGAGGGTGGAGTTGAAGCGCGGGGCGTGTTCGGCGAAAAAGTCCTGGACGGTGCCGGTTTCGTCGCCGGCGAGGATCGTGCGGTAGCGGGCGGCTTCCTCGGGCGGGCTGATGGTGGCGAGGCGTTCGAAGAAGGCGCGGGTGGTTTCGTTGAGGCGCATGGGCGGCTGCCAGTCGGCGATTTTGGCGATGGCCTTGGCGAGGTGCACGACGGCGTTGGAGCGGAGAGGCACGGAGCCGTGGCCGGCGACGCCGGTGGCGACGAGGCGGATGCGGTTCGGGATTTTTTCGGTGGTCTGGATGCTGGCGTACTGGATTTTGCCGCCGGTGCGGACGACACCGCCGCCCTCGGCGAGGCAGAACTCGGCGTCGATCTCGGCGAAGTGTTCGCGCACCATGAATTCGATGCCGAACTGGACGGCCCCTTCTTCGCCGGCCTCGGCGAGGAAGATCACGTCGCGGTCGAGCGGGACCTTGGCGCGCTTGAGCAGGAGCATCGTCATGAGCGACGAGGTGACGTTGTCTTTGTCGTCGACGGTGCCGCGGCCGTAGACATAGCCGCCCTCGCGCGTGGCGGAGAACGGCCCGTGTTTCCATTTCTTGGGATCGATGTTCACGGTGTCGGTGTGACCCATGAGGAGGAGCGGGCGTTTGGCGCCGTTGCCGCGAAGGCGGGCGACGAGGTTCGGGCGCTTGGGGTCGAGCGCGAAGATTTTCGTCTCGATGCCCTCGGCCTCGAGGATGCGCTTCAAGTAGTCGACGGCGGGGGCCTCGTGGCCGGGAGGATCGCTGGTGTCCAGGCGCACGAGGGCCTGGAAGTGGCGCATCGTCTCCGCGTCGACGGCGGCGAGGTCCACGGGCGGGGTGGGTTGGGCGGCCGCGGCCGAGAGGGGGGGGAGGAGGGCGAGAACGAGCGAAAGAAGATCGGAAGAGCACACGTCTGAACTCCAGTCACCGGC
>CAJAYO010000707.1 GCA_903948415.1 uncultured Opitutia bacterium
TGTCCGCTCTGTGTCCTCTGTGGGCTGGGCTCCGTGCCCTCTGTGCCAAGAATTTGGTGAACGTGCGTGTGAAATATCCGGGCTAACCGCCCGCCCACCGCCGAGGAACACCCCCTTTCGCCGCTTGCCCTCGGCCGAGGCCGTTCGCGCACGGCTTCGGCACCCGCGCCACCAGCACGCTCTCGCGGGAACTCGACGGCAAGCCCAGGCACTTCACCGCCTTCGTCGGCATCGGCGACCGCGCCGTCAACCCCGCCTCCGCCGCCGTATCCAGTCTTCCCGGCACGGCCACAAACCCGGGAAATCCGGCCCGCACACACCCGGTCACCCGCTCCGCCCGCTCAGCCCATGGCCGTCGCACTCACCGGCGTACATTCCTTGCTCCCCCGGATCGACCCTGTCGGCGAGCGCCAGGCCCACGATCACGCCGAAGGGGCCGATCCCCAGTGGGTCATCCACGGCGACCGGCCCGCCCCGGCGCCGCGCCCTCCGAAGACGCGTTCTGGCTCACCCCGTCTCCGCCCGCCGCGCCCCGGCTCAATGCCGCCAGCGTTTGCGGCCGCCGCCCGGATCGCCCGCCCTCCTTCCCCGGCCGCGCCATGAAAAACTGGAGCCGGAAATTTCCGGACCCAAGCCGCGGCGGGCGGCGGCGCTGCGCGCGGACTGACCAAGAAACCATTAGCCGCAGCGATTTTTCCGTGCTATGCCTTTCCGTCCAACCCACCCATGCAGTGACTTCAGTCCCCGAGCGTGAACCCACGCCTGTCCAAGCCAAATCGGATCCCGAACCCGATGCCAGCTACGGCTATGGTCCTGCCCCCAAAATTCCCCGGCGGCTGCTGACCGCATTCTTCCTGTTCGTGGCCGCGGTCGCCCTCGGCTTTGGCTATTTCGTCCAGGGCCAGTTTCAGACGGGGCAGCGTGCCGTGGAGGATGGGCTCCGCTCGGTCGCCACGCTGAAAATCGCCCAATTGGTCGCGTGGCAACAGGAGCGGATGGGCGATGCCGCGGTCGTGGCCAATTTGCCCGGTCTCGCGGACGCCCTCGCGCAGTGGTCGGACGCGCCCGGGTCACGTCCACCGCGCTTGCCGGAACTCGACCGCTATCTGACCGCCGCCCTCAGCGCCTATGCCTACCGGGAAATCCAGCTCCTCGACCGTTCGCTGCGGCCGGTCCACAGCTATCCTGCCGGCCGAGTGTGGGACGGCGTCTTGTCGCCCCAAAATCGCGCCGAACTTCTCCGGAGCAGCGCCGGCGCCAGCCCCTCGGAAACCACCCTGCTCGAGGATTTGCACCAGGACAGCTCCGGCCTGGTTTCCATGCACTTGCTGGTCCGGATCCGCTCGGCTTCCGGGGAACTCGCGGGCGTGGTGGTCCTCTCCATCGCCGCCGAATCGGGCCTGTTTCCCCTCTTGCAATCCTGGCCCGTGAAAACGGCCACCGCCGAGACGCTGATCCTCCGCCGCGATGGGGACGAGCTCCTGGCGCTTAGCCCCCTGCGGTTCAAACCCGAGGCGGCGCTCACCCTCCGGAGGCCGCTGTCCAGTCCGGACCTGCTCGTCGCCAAGGCCCTGCGCGCCGGGGCCGGCCGTTTGGTGCTGGGTAACGATTACCGCGGCCAACCCACGGTCGGGTTGACCCTGCCGGTGCCGGACAGCGCCTGGTTCATGGTCTCGAAGATGGACCAGAGCGAAGCCTACGCGAAGGTGCGGAAGGATATGTGGCAGTTGTCGACCGCGCTGGTCTTGCTGCTGCTGGTTTTGCTCCTCTTTGGCCGCGTCTGGCTGCACCTCCGCCAGAGCGATCACATCGCCCAGCGGCTCGAGTCCGAGCGCAAGCGCCGCGCCGCGGCGGAACGACTGGCCATCGTGATGCGCCATGCCAACGACGCCATCTTCCTCTTCGACGAGTCCCTGCGCATCGTCGAAGCCAACGAGCGGACGGTCGCGGCCTACGGCTACACCCCACAGGAGCTGCGCCAGCTCACGGCGAGTGATCTGCGCACCGGGGAGGAGCCCACGGAGCCGCCGCTTGCCGCAATGCCCGAGGACACCGGGATGACCTTCGAGACCATCCACCGCCGGAAGGACGGCACGACCTTCCCGGTGGAGGTGAGCGCCCGGCCGGTGATGCTGGCCGGTCGCCGCCATGTCCTGTCCATCATCCGCGACATCTCCGAGCGAAAGGCCCACGAATTGGAAATCGAACGGCTGAACCGGCTCTACCTCGTCATCAGCGAGGTGAACCAAACCCTCGTGCGCGCCAAATCCCGCGAAGAACTCTTTGGCGAGATCTGCGGCGTGCTCGTGAAGTCCGGCGGCTTCCGGATCGCCTGGGTGGGCTGGTTCAATGCGCAGACGCGCTTCATCGAACCCGTGGCGGCCGCCGGGGACACGACCGGCTACACCCAGGGCCTGCGGATTACCGCGGACGCCGATTTGCCCGAGGGCCGCGGCCCCAGCGGCACGGCCTTTCGGGAGAACCGGGTCTACGTCACCAACGATTTGTTTTCCGATCCCAACACCGCGCCCTGGCGCGAGCGCGCCGCCCGCGCCGGCTTCCAGGCCACCATCGCCCTGCCCTTGCAGCAGGAAGGGGTGACGCTGGGCCTGCTGACCGTTTATGCAGCGGAAAAGGACTTCTTCGGGCCCAAGGAAATCGAACTGCTCAAGGAGACGGCGGGCGACATCTCTTTTGCGCTCGAGATTTTCGCCCGGGAGCGGCGGCGCCAGACGGCGGAAGCGGCCCTCCAGGCCAGCGAGAGCCGGCTGCAATTCCTCCTCTCGTCGACCCCCGCCGTCATCTACTCGTCGCGCGCCGGCGCAGATTTCGCGACCACCTTTCTCAGCCCCAATGTCCGCAACGTGCTCGGCTATGAACCGGCTGCGGTCATGGCGGACCCCGGCTTCTGGCCGGCCCATCTGCATCCCGACGACGTGGCCTCGGCCCTGGCGCCGATGGCGGATCTGGACGACAAGTCCACGATCACCCGCGAATACCGCTTCCGCCACGCCGACGGTTCCTGGCGTTGGATGCACGACGAGATGCGGGTCACGCGCGACGCGCAGGGGCGCGCCACGGAACTGGTCGGCTATTGGTTCGACATCACCGCGCGCAAGACCGCGGAGGATTCCCTCAAGGCCCGCGAGGAAATCTTCTCCAATATTGTCGGCCAGGCGGCGGACGCCATCGCGCTCCTCGAAGTGGCGACCGGGAAATTCCTGGAGTTCAACCGCGCCGCACACGAGGGCCTCGGCTACACCCGCGAAGAATTCGCCGCACTTCGCATCGGCGACATCCAGGCCGAACATTCCGCCGCCGAAATTAGCCGCAACATCGGACGCATCCTCGCACAGGGCGGGGCCACCTTTGAATCCCGCCACCTCGGCCGCGATGGCCGCCGGCGCGATGTGCGCGTGAGCGCCAAACGCCTCCTGTTGCAGGGGCGCGACTGCATCACGGCGATCTGGAGCGACATCACCGAGGCCAAGCGCGCCGAAGCCGAGCTGCGCAAGCTCTCCCTCGCGGTCGAGCAGAGCCCGGCCACCGTCGTGATCACCGACCTCACGGGCGCCATCGAATATGTGAACCCGCGCTTCACCGAACTCACCGGCTACACCCAGGCGGAGATGATCGGGAAAAATCCACGCCTCCTGAAGTCGGGCCTGACCGCGCCGGAGGTGTACGCCGACCTCTGGCGCACCATTGCCCAGGGCAGGGTCTGGCGCGGCGAGCTCGTCAACCGCAAGAAAAACGGGGAGGTGTTCACCGAGCTGGCCATCATCACCCCGGTCACCGATGCGCGCGGGCGGGCCACGCACTTCGTCGCGCTCAAGGAAGACATCACGGAACGGAAACGGGCGGAGGCGGAACTGCGCAAGCTCTCCCGCACGGTCGAGCAGGCGCCGCTCTCCATCGCCATCACTGACCTCCACGGCTCGCTCGAGTACGTCAACCCGGCTTTCTTGGCGAACACGGGCTATCGGCTCGAGGAGGTCCTCGGCCAGAATCCCCGCGTGCTGAAGTCGGGGCTCACCCCCCCGGCGATCTATGTCGACATGTGGGCCACGATTACGCGCGGCGAGGTGTGGCGTGGCGAGCTCACCAACAAGCGGAAAAACGGCGCAATCTATATTGAGCGGGCCGTCATCACCCCGGTGGCCGACGAGGCCGGCGTGGTCACCCATTACGTCGCCCTGAA
>CAJAYO010000708.1 GCA_903948415.1 uncultured Opitutia bacterium
AATGCACCAAGTGATCCGCCGGCACCCAGTCCCGCAGGTCGGGCGGCAAGAGCAGCGGCGTGTCTCGGTCTATGTTTACGTATCGGGTCATATCCAATTGGATAGCAATTACTAGACCAAGTATCCGGCTAAGTCCGACAAGCTGCTAGGCCGCGCGCATTTTTCGGGGTGGAGCGCGTTGACCTCCTCGCGCTTTGCCGGTGCGCTCGGCGGCGAACCGTATGCGTCCCGCCCCGTCCGAACCCACGAATCCACGCGCCGACCTGCGGCGTGGATTCGCGCTCGGCGCCGTGCTGGTGCTCGCGCTCGTCGCCACCTACTGGGTCGCGTTGCGCGGTGATTTTCTCTGGGACGACGACCTGCACATCACCGCCAACCCCACGATCATTGGCCCGCTCGGGTTGACGGAGATCTGGACTTCGGCGCGCGCGAATTACTTTCCGCTGGTCCTGACAAATTTCTGGGTGCAGCACGCGCTCTGGGGTCTCGCTCCCTTCGGCTACCACGTCGTCACTCTCGCCTGCCACATCCTCGCGGCGCTCTTGCTCTGGCGCGTGCTCGCGCAACTCCGCGTGCCCGGCGCGTGGCTCGGTGCCGCGCTCTGGGCGCTGCACCCCGTGCAGGTCGAATCCGTCGCGTGGATCTGCGAATTGAAGAACACGCAGTCCGCCGTGTTCTTCCTGCTGGCGATCGGCTGCTGGCTCACGTGGCTCGGCGGAGGGCGAGGCTTCAGCCCGCCTTCGGGAGACGCGGGAATCCCTGAAGGCGGGCTGAAGCCGCGCCCTACCTCAATCCGCCCTTACGCCCTGGCCCTCCTCTTCGCCCTGCTCGCGATCCTCAGCAAGCCCTCGACCGTCATGTTGCCCGTCGTGCTCGGTCTGCTCACGTGGTGGGTGCACCGCCGCCTCACCTGGCGCGATCTCGTGCCGCTCGTGCCGTTCCTCGCGCTCTCGTCGGTCGCTGCGTTATGGACGATTTGGGAGCAGCGCGTGAACTCCGGTGCCGAGGGCGCGGAGTGGGCGCAGACGTGGCCGGAGCGCTTCGCCAGCGCGGGCCGCGTGATCTGGTTCTACCTCGGAAAACTGGCCTGGCCCGCCGAGCTCATTTTTATTTACCCGCGGTGGTCGATCGACGCCACCCGCGTGCTCGCCTTTGCGCCGCTCGCTGCCGCCTTAGCCACGCTCGGTGTCCTGTGGTGGCGCCGCCACACCGGGCTGCGGCCGGTGTTTGTCACCGTGATGTTTTTCGGAGCGTTGCTCTTTCCGGTGCTCGGTTTTTTCAGCGTCTATTTTTTCCGGTATTCATTCGTCGGCGACCATTTTCAATATCTCGCCAGCATGGGCCCGCTCGCCCTCGCCGGTGCGGGCCTGACCGTCGCCCTGGAGCGGGGGCGCGGCCCCGCCGCGTGGCTGCGGCCGCTGGTGCCCGCCGTCGTGCTGGCCCTCCTCGGCGGGCTGAGCTGGCGCGAGAGCCGCGCCTACACGAAGAGCGAAACGCTCTGGCGCACCACGCTCGCGCGCAATCCCGATGCCTTTATGGCGTGGGCCAATCTCGGCGCGACGCTCGCTGAGAAAGATCGTCACCCCGAGGCGATTCTCGCGTTTCGCCGCGCCCTCCAGCTCCGCCCGCAAGATGCTCCCGTGCTCAACGACCTCGGCTGCTCGCTCGTCGTGCTGAACCGGTCACCCGAGGCGATTCCGATCTTCGAGCGGGCCCTGCAATTTCGGCCCGGCTACGGCGAAGCGCATAACAATCTCGGCAATGCCCTCAGCCGCGCGGGGCGCGGCGACGAGGCGATCCGGCACTACCAGAAGGCCGTGGAGCTGAACCCCACGCACGCCGAGGCGCACGACAATCTCGGGTGCGAACTGGTGCTCAAGGGCCGGCTCGGGGAAGCGATCGTGGGCTTTGAGGCCGCGGTGCGCCTCAAGCCCGCCTCCGCGAAGTATCGCCGCGATCTGGGCGCGGCGCTGGGCCGGACCGGGCGTTTGCCGGAGGCGATCGCGCAGTTTGAGCACGTC
>CAJAYO010000709.1 GCA_903948415.1 uncultured Opitutia bacterium
AGCCAAGACCTCGCGGCCCTGGCATGCAATCCCGCCAACGGCGGCTTCCTCCGACGAGCTCTTCGGCCCATTCTCGGAAGCCGCCGTTGGCTTTGTCCTCATTCGGTTTTACCATTGGATTGAACATACAAGCGCACCGAGTTTCGAACCGAGCTCACGGAGCCAAACACCTTGTCCGCTCGGTGAGCTCTGTGGCCTGGGCTCCGTGTCCTCTGTGAAATCGGTTTGATCAAGTTGGGTGTGAAATATCCCGCCCTACCCCTGCGCCTGGTTCGTCGGCTTCGGCTTTTCCTTCGCCCTCGACCTCGCCCTCCGCAAACTCACGCCCAATTCATGCATCGTTTGACCACGGATCACCCGATGATCTCGGGTCAAAAATCACCTGCCTTTACCGTGTTAATCCGTGCCATCCGTGGTTAGAAACTCCGCACCTCTCCTCCCCATGAAATCCATCCCGCTGCCCCCTACCCCGCACACGCCCGCCCCCTACACCGGCCCGTCCGCCGCCGCCGTCCTCGCGCAGCGCCAGCAGTTCCTCAACCCCGGCCTCTTCCTCTACTACAAACACCCCATCATGATCGTGGAGGGCAAAATGCAGTACGTCTGGGACGACACCGGCAAACGCTACCTCGACGGCCTCGGCGGCATCGTGACCGTCAGCGTCGGCCACTGCCACCCCCACGTCCTCAAGGCCCTCAACGCCCAGAACGCCACCCTCCAGCACTCCACCACGATTTACCTCAACCCCAACATCGGCGCCTTCGCCGAGAAGCTCGCCGCCAAATTCCCCGGCGACCTCAAGGTCTGCTACTTCGTCAACTCCGGCTCCGAGGCCAACGACCTCGCCCTCCTCATGGCGCGGCTCTACACCGGCAACTACGACGCCATCGCCCTCCGCAACGCCTACCACGGCGGCAACTCCTCCGGCATGGGCCTCACCGCCCACAGCAACTGGAAATTCAACACCCCCCATTCCTTCGGCGTCCACCACGCCGTCGCCCCGTATCCTTACCGCGGACACTTCGGCTACGACGACGCCGAGGCCGGCGTCAAATACGCCGACGACGTCAAGGACCTCATCAACTACGCCACGCCCGGCAAAGTCGCCGCGTTCTTCGCCGAATCCATCCAGGGCGTCGGCGGCTTCGTCGAGTTCCCCTCGGGCTATCTCAAGCACGCCTACGAACACGTGCGCGCCGCCGGCGGCGTCTGCATCGCCGACGAGGTGCAGACCGGCTTCGGCCGCACCGGCACGCATTTCTGGGGCTTCGAGACGCAGGGCGTCATCCCCGACATCGTCACCCTCGCCAAGGGCATCGGCAACGGCGCCCCGCTCGCCGCCGTCGTCACCACGCCGAAAATCGCCGCCGTGATGGCGCAGAAAGTCCACTTCAACACCTTCGGCGGCAACCCCGTCGTCAGCGCGATCGGCACGGCCGTCCTCGAAGTCATCGAGCAGGAAAAAACGCAGGAAAACTGCCTCAAGCTCGGCGCCTCTATCCTGGCGGGACTCGAAAAACTGAAGGCCAAACACAAGGTCATCGGCGACGTCCGCGGCAAAGGCCTCATGCTCGCCATCGAGTTCGTCAAAGACCGCGCCACCAAAGCGCCCGGCCGCGAAGAGTGCGCGCAGGCGCTCGAAAACGCCCGCGAACTCGGCCTCCTCCTCGGCAAGGGCGGCCTCTGGGGCCAGACCATCCGCTTCGCCCCGCCGATGACCATCACGCCGGCCGACGCCGACTTCCTCCTCGCCGTCCTCGACGAAGCCATCGGCGCGGTCTGAGCGCGTCCCTCCGCTCCCCCGGCCCAGGCGCGGCTCGGGCGCAGCTTTTTCTTGCGGCCCCACCCACAAGCCGGCTGTCTCGCCGGTTTCCGCCCCGCCGGTCCT
>CAJAYO010000710.1 GCA_903948415.1 uncultured Opitutia bacterium
CGCTGTAGTTGGGCAACCTGCACGCGGTCAGCCGCAAAGTGGCGGCAGGGACGCGGGGTCCGGCTGTCGCCCGGGGCCAGTGACCGATCCAGTCTACGTGAACGTTACCATTGTCCTGATCGCACCAGCTCAGCTCATGAACTTGAACCCCAAAGCCTGACTCTGTTTGGCTCCGCGATCGCGGACCACAAGAAGACGCACGCGAAGTGTCACCCCGCGAACGCGAGAGTTGAAACCGGTCCGTCGCCCCGCACACTGCCGCCATGACCGAAATCATTTTTGAAGTGCGCGAAGACGAGGTGGACGGCGGCTATGTGGCGACCGCGCTCGGCCACGCCATCGCCACCCAGGGCGAGACGCTGGAAGAACTGCGCGACATGGTGCGCGATGCCGTGCAATGTCACTTCGGCGACGGCGTGCCCGGCGAGATGCCCCGCATCGTCCGGCTCCACTTCGTGCGTGACGAAATGCTCGCTCTGTGAGAGTCCCCCGCCAGCTCTCCGGCCAGGACGTGGCCCGCGCCTTGCGCGTGCTGGGCTACGAGCGCGCTCGGCAAGACGGCTCGCACATCCGGCTGACGACTCAGGTCAACGGCACGCAGCACGTCACCGTGCCCAACCATAAGCCGCTGAAAGTCGGCACGCTGCTCGGCGGCGTGGTCAAGCCCGTCGCCGCGCATCACCGCCTCACCGTCGAGGAACTACTCGCCAGGCTCGGCTTGTAGCCGGTTTCTTTTTTAGCCGCCATGCTCGCCCTCGCCCCCACGCGCTCCCGTCCAAGCTCGCGCTTGGGCGCGGTCGCGCCCGGTCGCAGTGGCGGGGCTGGAAAAGCGCAGATCCCGCGTCGCGACCGGGCAGTATCTGGCCGCAGCTACTACGATCCAGCCGAGGGGCGGTTCGTCGGGCGCGACCCCATTGAGGAACAGGGCGGGCGCAATCTTTATGGTTTCTGGGGCCAAGCCGACAGGGTCATGTGGGGGCCAAGCCGAAGGGGAATGGGCCAAGCCGAAGGGGCCGGTGTGAACGCTTGACACCGTCGCCGGTGGCAGCGGCCGCGCCGTGATCCCAGCGGTCCCCCGTCGCGCCGTGGAAGCCCGGGTGACGCAAGAGGCGGTGGGGCAGGAGACGTTGGCGAGCCTGCTGGCCAAAGCGGGTCGCATGGTGGGCGGGCCGCCCAGATTGTCGTCAACGGATCCGGTCGCCGCCGGCCGCGTCGCTTTTCGGGCGGTGGCCCCTGACCTGCCGCCAGGTAGTTGGCCGCCGTTGCCCGATGCAGCCCTGCTTTTATCGCCGCCGTGCCCAGCACGCCGGACTTTGCCTGTTCTTTCATCAGTCGTTGGTATTGTTGCTCGGTAATCATGGGCCTGCGTAGGCCCCGAGCTTCGCCAACGTCAGACCGACGGCGCTTCAAAAACCACCCGCTTCAGTGGTGGCACCCCGCAGATCGTCGGGCTGGATTCAGATTGTCGTTTCACAGCGGCGACCCCGGCGCTGGGGCGGAGC
>CAJAYO010000711.1 GCA_903948415.1 uncultured Opitutia bacterium
CCCGGGTGGGCCGGGCGCTCCGCGCGCGGCTCCGTTTGGTGTCGGGTCGGGTGCCCCCGGGTGGGCCGTGCGCTCCGCGCGGGGCTCCGCCGGCCACGCCCCTCTCTCCGCTCCGCCGTCCGCGGGGCGGCCGGCCCACCCTCAGCCGGCGCTGACAGAAAAGTGAGATGCGCCCCTCGGCCGGCCCCGCCAAAAATTCTTTCGTGTGTTTCGTCCATTTCGTGGTTCCCTCCCCCTTTCGCCCATGAAAATCAACGCCTCGCTCACGCCCCAGCGCCTCGCCCAGAAAACCACCCGCGTCTTCGAACTCGCCGGCCAGAAAATCCGCGCCCTCGACGCGGCCTGGGACCCCGCCAACGGCACGCCCGTCTTCACCGTCGCCGGAAAATACACGTCCCGCGGGTGGACCGAGTGGACCCAGGGCTTCCAATTCGGTATGGGCTTCCTCCATTTCGACGCCACCGGCGACACCGCCTCGCTCCAGCTCGCCCGCGCGAAGACCGTGAAATTCATGGCGTCGCACGTCTCGCATATCGGCGTCCACGACCACGGGTTCAACAACGTCTCCACCTACGGCAACCTCCGCCGCCTGATGCTCGAGGGCAAAGTCCCGCACAACCCCGACGAGCTCAAT
The DNA here is from genome assembly GCA_903948415.1 of uncultured Opitutia bacterium. Classification (GTDB taxonomy): domain Bacteria; phylum Verrucomicrobiota; class Verrucomicrobiia; order Opitutales; family Opitutaceae; genus GAS368. The sequence goes on from CAJAYO010000711.1 coordinate 635, forward strand.
TTCCTCGAGCTCGCCCTCAAGGTCTCCGGCGCCGTGCAGGCCGCCCGCTACGCCCCCACCAACGCGAAGGCCCCGTGGTCCCCCGTCGCCGGTTCCCCCGGCGTCGCGCCCAGCGGCTACGTCTACTCCTTCAACGGCCCCCAATCCCTCTTCGCCGACACCATCCGCTCGATGCGCTCCCTCGTCGTCGCGCACCAGCTCGGCCACTCCCTGATGGGCGAGGGCGACAAACCCACCAACCTCCTCCACCGCGCCATCGAACACGCCGCCACCACCGCGCGCTTCAACGTCTTCTTCGGCCAGGGCCGCGACAGCTACGACGTCCGTGGCCGCGTCGCCCACGAATCCGTCTTCAACCGCAACGACGGCCAGTTCCGCTGCCCGTCCTCGCAACAGGGCTACTCGCCGTTCACCACCTGGACCCGCGGCGCCGCCTGGATCATCGCCGGCTACGCCGAGCAGCTCGAATTTCTGGATACGGTCAAAGGCTCCGACCTCGACGCCGTCGGCGGCCGCCGCGCCGTCACCGATCTCTTCCTCGAAACCGCCCGCGCCACGAGCGACTACTACATCGACGGCTACTCCGCCAAAGACGGCGTACCCTACTGGGATTCGATGGCGCTCCACAGCCACAAGCTCGGCGACATCACCAAGAAAAACGCCGATCCCTACAACGCCCACGAACCCGTCGACAGTTCCGCCGCCGCCATCGCCGCCCAGGGCTTCCTCCGCCTCGGCACCTACCTGGTCGCGAAAGGCGAAAAAGCCGCCGGCCGGAAATACGTCCAAGCCGGCCTCACCATCGCCGACACGCTCTTCGACGAACCCTATCTCTCCACCTCCCCCAAACACCAGGGCCTCCTCCTCCACAGCGTCTACCATCGCCCGAACGGCTGGGACCACGTCGCCAAGGGCCAGCAGGTCCCCAACGGCGAATCCTCGATGTGGGGCGACTACCACGCCATGGAGCTCGCCCTCCTGATCCAGCGCCTCGCCGCGGGTAAATACACCACGTTCTTCTGAGCCCTCTTTCTCTTTCCGCTCAATCTTGCTCTTTCGTCAGGCCGCCCACCCGGCGCGCCCAAACGCAAAAAGATTGGGACAAAGAAGACTGAGCCTGCGTTTCAGTCCACCGCGACCACCCGTGCCCACACCGCTCCTCTACGAATCCCACTGCCACACCCCGCTCTGCAAACACGCGCACGGCGAACCGGCGGAGTATGCCGCCGAGGCCCTCGCCCGCGGCCTGAAGGGCATCATCTTCACCTGCCACTGCCCGCTCCCCGACCGCATCTCGCACACCGTGCGCATGACGCCGGAGCAATACGACCACTACGTCGGCCTCATCGCCGCCACCCGCGAGCAATTCGCCGGCCGCCTCGACGTGCGCCTCGGCCTCGAAAGCGACTACTACCCCGGCGTCGAACCCTGGCTGGAAAAACTCCACGCCCGCGTGCCCCTCCACCACGTCCTCGGCTCCGTCCACCCCCAGGTGCCCGACTACCGCGCCCAATATTTCCGCGGCCACTGGTTCGAGTATCAACAAACCTACTTCGACCACCTCGCCCGCTCCGCCGAGACCGGCCTCTACGACACGCTCGCTCATCCCGACCTCATCAAAAACGAGTCGCCCGCCGACTGGGACTTCGCGCGCATCTTGCCGTTCATCGAACGCGCCCTCGACCGCATCGCGAAAACCGGCGTCGCCATGGAGCTCAACACCAGCGGCGCGAACAAAGCCATCCGCGAGATCAACCCGAGCCCCCCGATTCTCCGTTTGATGCACGCCCGCGGCATCCCGGTCGTGCTCGGGGCCGACGCCCACCGCCCCACGCGCGTGGCCGACGGCTACGCCCTCGCCCTCGGCACGCTGCAGGCCGCCGGCTACACCGAGATCAGCTACTTCCTCGACCGCCGCCGCCAGACCGTCCCCATCCCCGCCGCCCTCGCGTCGCTGCACTGAGCCGCGCCCGCCGATGTCCGCCCCGCCGTTTAACCTCTACGACCTCACGCGCGAGCAGCTCCGCGTGCAGCTCGTGCGCTGGGACCTCAACCCCGTGCACGTCGCGCGGCTCTGGAACTATCTCTACATCGGCCTCGCCGCCTCGCTCGACGCCATGCCCGAGCTGCCGCCGAAACTCCGCGCGCGGCTCGCCGCCCACACCTACCTCGGCGTCTTGCCCACCGCCCTCGAGACCGCCTCGGGCGACGGCTTCACCCACAAATACCTCCTCGCCCTCGCCGACGCCGAACGCATCGAGACCGTCCTCATGCGCTACACCGGCCGCGTCACGGCCTGCATCAGCAGCCAGGTCGGCTGCGCGATGGGCTGCGTGTTTTGCGCCACCGGCCAGATGGGCTACACGCGCCACCTCACGCCCGGCGAAATCGTCGCCCAGGCCGTCCACGTCGCCCGCGCCCTCCGCCCCGCCGCCCCCGCAAAGTGTCACGTAATACGTGACACCGGCGCGGAAACACCTGCTGAAATGTGTCACGTAATACGTGACAAACCCGCCCGTGAACGCCTGCGCAACATCGTGCTCATGGGCATGGGCGAGCCGCTCCACAACTACGACGCGGTCATGCACGCCATCGACATTTTGCGCGATCCCAACGGCCTCGCGCTCGGCGCCGAGCGCATCACGCTCAGCACCGTCGGCGTCGTCCCCGGCATTCTCCGCCTCGCCGCCGAAAAGCGCCCGCTCCACCTCGCCGTTTCCCTCCACGCCGCGAACCAGGCCGAACGCGCCGCCCTCGTGCCCGCCGCGAAAAAATGGCCGCTCGACGAACTCATGGCCGCGTGCCGCACCTACAGCGCCACCACCGGCCGCCGCATCTTCTACGAGTGGACCCTCATCGAGGGGAAAAACGACACGCCCGACCACGCCCGTGCCGTCGGCGAACTGCTCCGCGGCCTGCCGGCCCAGGTCAACCTCATCCCCCTCAACCCCACCTCCGGTTACGCCGGCCTGCCGACGCACTCCGCCCCCGCGAGAACGTTCCAACACATTTTGTCCGCCGAATTCGAAATCCCGAGCACGGTGCGCCAGCGCCGCGGCATCGACATCGCGGCCGGCTGCGGCCAGCTCGCCGTGACCGAAGCGGCGGCCAGCTGACCGCGGCACCGGCGCTCGCCGTTGGGCCGAACCTGCACCAGCCTCCGTCCCTCGTGCCTCCTCTGCGTTTTGCGCCCATCCTCGGACCCCGGTTCGTCCTCGTCGCCCTGCTCAGTGCGAGCCTTGGCGCCGGCGAGGAAGCCCCTCCCGCCGCCGACCGGCCCACCGCGCAGGAGCTCGCCGCCATCCACACCGAGGTGGCCGCCTACCGCCGGAAAGTCGGAGACAAAGCCGGTGTGCCCGAGGTCGCCGACAAGTTTATCCCGATCCCGAAAAACGCGGCTTGGCTCACCACGGCGGAGGCGCAGGGCGCGTTTGCCAAAATGCACGGGAAACTGGAGCAGCTGCGCTGGTGGAAAATCGGGCTCGAGCCCGCCACGCTCAAACACGCCCTGCGCGAGCCGGCCGCCATCGTCTCCGGTTGCGTGCACGCCGTGCGCGCCGGCCTCGACGCGGCGCCACGCTCGCTGGCCTATGCGCGGGAGGCCGGCGATTTCCTCGTCTGGGCGCAGGGGCAGGCCGGCACGGGAGTGTTTCCGTTTCCCGCCGTGCGCGGCGTGACCCGCGACCAGGCCTTCGTGGCCGCGGACCGGTTTCTCGCCCAAGCCGAACGCGAGGGCCGCCTCGCCGACGTGGTGCGTCACGGCTGGGTCGTGGACGACGTGACTGACGGAGGCCTGCAATTCGACCACGGCGAGGCGGGCGTCGCGATGTTCGAACTCTACGAAGCCACCAAGGAGAAAACATATCTCACGTCGGCCCGATGGGCCGCGGATTGGGCGGAAAAGCGACCGATCGCGCGCAATTGGAATTACAACAGCTTCAGCGTCTCCCTGCTGGCCGAGGCGTTTCGCGTCACCGGCGAACGCCGCTACTTCGATGCGGCGGTGCGCAAGACGCGCCTCGGGGTCCTTCCCGGCCAACTCCCCGACGGACCGCACGCCGGCCGTTGGGTGGACGCGCACAATGCGCGGCCCGCCTACCACTACATCATGATGCGCGCGCTCGCCCAGCTCGCGGCCGTGACGCCGAAAGACGCCGCCGCGCGGCCCGAAATCATGCGCGCACTCACGCTGGGCCTGAAAGCGCGCAACGAGGAAATCCTCGGCCGCGGCGCGGCCAACAAAGACAAGGCCATGGAAGCGCTCGTGATCGTGAACCGCTTGTTTGCCGGCGACGCCGCGTTCCTGCGCGACTCCCGCTCGGCCGAAGCCCTCGACGCCCTGGGCCAACTCGTCTCCGAGCAATTTCGCAAGGGCGCCGCACCGCTCGGCCCGCGCGAATGGGGCCTGTTCCTCGACTACGTCGTGTGGAAGGCCAAAACGTCCGCCCCCAAATAATCTTACTCCACCCGTTCCCCTCCCATGCGCCGCCTCCTTGGTCTGTTCTCGCTCATCAGCCCGTTCGCCCCCGCCGCCGAGACCGCGGCGCCGGCCTACGCCGATCCCCAGCCCCAGCGCTATCACCTCACCCAACGCGCCAGTGAAATCGATCCGCGCACCCGCGAACACCCGGCGATCGACTTCGTGTTCCAAGACAAGGCGGGCAAACCGCAGGATATCGAACACGCGGTCGTCGACACGCGCGTCGCGCCGCGCGGGCGGCTCGTGATCTGGCTCATGAACTACAACGCGCCGCTGTTCGACCGCCTCGGCGACTACGGGCTGCACGCGATCCAGGTCAGCTATGCCAACAAGTGGTTCGGGCTCATTCCGACCCAGGCCCGGGACGACGGCACGAGTCTCGGAAAAATCCGCCTGGAGGCCACGACCGGCGAAGATTTTTCCCCGCTCTGCTCGATCCCCCAACCCGACGGCATGAGGGAGCGGGCGTTTCAATTCGTGAAACATCTCGCGAAAACGCATCCGCAAGGAAAGTGGGAGCAATTTATCGCCGCCGACGGCGCGGGATTGCGCTGGGATCGCGTGATCGTCGCGGGCGCCTCGCACGGCGCGACCTCCGCCGCGCGTTTCGCGGTGCACCAACGCGTCGACCGGGTCGTCATGTTTTGCGGCCCGCGCGACCAGCTGGAGAGTTGGCCGGGCTTTCCGTCGGCGACGCCGCCCCAC
>CAJAYO010000712.1 GCA_903948415.1 uncultured Opitutia bacterium
ACGCCCGCCGCCGGCGTAAACTCCGCCGTATAACTCCGCCCGCTCCCCGCGAACCCGCTCAAGCTCCCGTTCTCCACCCCCACGTCCTCCACCCCGAAATTAACCGTGTCCTCACTCGTCCCAAACCGGATCGTCGTCGTCTGGCCGCCACTCAAACGGACGCGGTCCGCCGTGATCCCGAGGCTGGGCCCGGGCGTGCCGATGACGAAGCGTTTGGCGCCCGCCAAGGTATTGCCGCCCACGGGCAGGGCCAGTTGAGCCAGCGGATTTCCCGCCAAATCCCGCGGCGGATTGCCGGCCAGACTGAGCTGCGTGATCTCCAACGCGCGGGTATTTTCCCCTGCGCCGATCAGGTAGCGGCCCGACAGCACCGCACTGTCGGCCGTGCTGGTGAGCGTGACGGAGGCCCCGGTCGTGAGGCGGGCGACCAGCGCCCCGCCGGCCTGCAAGGGTTCGCTCAACACCGCCGCGATCGCCACCGTCTCGCCGGTGCGATACGTGCCGCTGGGGGTCGACGAATCAAACCGCACGAGGCTCGGCGCCTGGGTGTCGATCCGGAAATCTTTGGCCGCCGCGAGGGAGCCGGGCGCCCCGGGCGCCGGCAGCGTCAGCACCACGGTGGCGCCGCTCGCTCCGCGCAAGCCGTCCGCCGCCGCCCGGAGGGCGTCGCTCGCGCCGTAATCCAGTTTCAGGACGTTGTCGCCGGCTTGGACGGTATAGTTGAACGTGAGCACGGCCGAACCGGAACCCGACCCATAAGTCGCCACCCGCAGGTTCGCCGCATTCAGCGCCAAGGTCGGCCCGCCCGTCACGGTCACCGGGCTCGAAAACACGATCTGGAGCGGGACCACGGCGCCGGTCGTAAACACGCCGCTGGGGAGGCTGGAGGTCGTCGCGACCACCACCACGTCAGTCCAGACGGTGAAGGCCTGGTCGACGTCGAGCGCCGCCTCGAACTCCACCGTGGACGCCCGCGAGGCGCGGATCGCGACCCGCCCGACCCCGGTCAACGTGAGCGTCGAACCCACCAGCGTAGCCGGGCCGCTGATCACGCTAAAGGTGGCGGGCAACCCGGAATCCACCGAGGCCGTGAGCGTCAACGCGGGATTGCCCAAGGTCTGATCGGCCAAAGCGGAAAAAGTAATGACCTGCGGCGCTCTCACCACCGTCACCGTGCCGTCCCGCAGGGTGAGCGTGTAGTTGGGCGTGGCCCCGCCCGACAGCGTCAACGGATAGGTCCCCGGCCCGCTCGTGGGTCCGGCGCTCGTGGTGATGATAATCGGCGCAGTGAAGACCGCGGGAGTTTCGCCGGCGACAAACCCGTCGTAGCGGAGGGACCACACCGGATTGCCCGCCCCGAAGGCGCGCGTCACGGAATTGGCGGTCACCGTCAACGCCTTCGGTCCGATCAGGAAGGAGCGTTCGACTTCCGGCGCCGCGGCGATGCCCGCATTGCCCGGCTGGCCGGCGCGCACGACCACCGTTCCGACCCCGGTCAGGGCCAGGGTGTTGCCGTTCACCACGGCCGGGCCACTCACCACGCGATACGTCACGGGCAATTCGGAATTGGCCGTCGCGAGCAAGGGCACCGGGTCCCCATAAGTGGCGTCCGCGAGCGCCGGGAAAAGGATCTCCTGAAATTTTTGCGCCACCAACACCCGCCGGTTGATCTCCGGGGCGGCATTGTAGGAGGGATCGCCCGCCTGGCTGACGCGCACAAACACCTCGCCCGCGCCGTTGATCTGCAGAAAGCTGCTCGCCAACACCGCCGGCCCGCTGGTCACCGCAAACGTGGGGAACAAGCCCGAACTCGCGCTCGCATTCAGCACAATAAACGGGGCCCCAAACTGCAGGTTCGGCAGGGCGCCGAAATCGATCGCTTGGTTCAACTTGGTGACATCCAGCTCCCACACGACCGCCGGGGCCGCGACCACATTGGCATCCCCCGGTTGATTGGCCAAAATCGTCACCGTCCCGGTCGTCGGGATCGACACCAACTGGTTCAACTCCGTCAGGCTCGCCGCACTGCCCGGCGCCAGCGACAGTTGCACCGGCAGGCCGGCACTGGACGTGGCCGCCAACTGCACGGGCCCAACCCGGTCCTTCAGCGGGGTGTCGCCCGCCAACGGGGTGATCGAAATCACTTGGCGGCCCTTGCCGATGGTCAAGACCCCAGTGGCTTGCCCCGCATAATTGCCCGCCGCCACCGTGGCGACCACGGCGTAGGCGCCCACGTTGACCGGCGGCGTCGCCTTGCCGTCGTAGGTCAGCTGGACGGTCACGTCCGGCACACTCGTGCGCGTCACCGGCACCACAGGCTGACCGGAATAGGTCTGCTGCAAACCGTCCAGGACCACCGTAATCGGCGCCGCGTCGATGGTCAGCACCCCGTCCACGTAGACAAAAGCGTAGAGCTCCGACACCCCGGCGCCGGGCGTGAGCGGATAGGTTCCCACGGGCGAACCCGCCGTGGCGGCGGTCACCACCACCGGGACCGTGCTCACCATCGCCGCGGTGTCGCCGGACACGAATCCGGCGAAGGTGACCCCAAAGGCGGGATTCGAACCGCCGTAAACCCGCCGCGCCGCCGTGGCCGTCACCGTCAGCGGTGCTTTCCCCACCGTGAGCGTCAAACCCATCACGCCGTTGCCGCTCGCGTTGGACGCACCGACGGTCACGGCGAAAGTTCCCGCCAGCCGAGGGGTCCCGCGGATCACCCCGGAGCTCGGATCCAGCGTCAACCCGGCGGGCAAACCGGATGCCGAAAACGCCAGCGGCGAACGCGTCGCCGTGATCCGGTACTCCAGCGCCGTGCCGTACACGCCCGCCGCCACCCGCTCACTGGTGATCGTCGGGGACTGCGGGTTCGTGTCCACCGTCAGACTCAGGGGCAGCGCGGCGGTGTTGGCGTTGCCGCGCGCATCGGCAAACCGCCCGGCCGCCACCCCGAGCACGCCCGGCTGCACCGCATTGTCCGTCGGGACAAAGGTCATGGTATAGACGGACGACGACACCGCCGTGAAATCGGTCACCGTTCCGCCGGAAACACTGATGTCCTCCACGCCAAAGTCCGCCGCCGGTTCGCTCAGCGTGAAGGTCACCAGCGCCGTTTGCCCGGACAAAAGCGCCGACCGCGTCGTGGTCAGGGCCACCGTCGGCGCAATAAAATCGACCACCAACGGCGCCGGATCACTCGAGAGCGAGGTCACGCCCACCACATTCAGCAAGCGGACGGTGAGTGCGCCCGCCCCGGTCAGCACGGCCTGCAGGCCCGCCGGCGTCGACGTGCCCAAATCAAAGGTCACCTCCGTGTCCGTCGCGGCAATCACCAGGTCCTTCGCGAGCACGCGTTCGCCCAGCCGCAACTCGGCCTGTCCCCCGGTCGCCGCCGCCGCCGCCATCGGCGCACTGACCCGCAGGTTGGTGGTCGTCAGGTTGACGGTGTTGGACACGAGCACGCCGCCCACCGGCAGCAGCACCGGCGTCCCGGGGCGGGCGGGCGGCGTCGCGGAAAACGGGAGCACCAACGGGGCGCTGGCCACCGAGGCGGTCGGGGCGCGAAAGCTCATCGTGGACGTGAGGGTCTGGGCGGAACTCAAGCCCGCCGGGAAGGCGACCACCACGGTGAAACTGGCGCGACTCGGGGCAAAGGCGCTGAAATAGACGAATTCGAGCAGGCCCACCTGCCCCGCGGAGGGCTTGAGGTCGGGCACATTCGCCCCCCCGGCGCTCACGTATTCCCAGCCGGCGGGCAAATTGAGGCCAAACCCGAGACTCGTCGGCGGCGCTTCGTTGGTGTAATCGAGTTCGACACTCAGGGTCAGCTGGCCGGCCACGGGCCCCACGAAGGGCACATTGGCGGTGAGCGACGAGGCGATGGTGGAGGTGGGATTGACGACCAGCGCGACCGCGGCGCTCTCGGTCGTTCCGTCCGGATTCGAGACTTTGACCCGATAACTGCCCCCGTCCCCCAACCCGACCTGTTGGAGAAACAACCGCGCCGCGGTCGCGCCGGCCAAGGCCGTTCCGTCCTTGGACCACGCATAGGTCAAGGGGCCCGTCCCCGTCGCCTCGACCGAAAAAGCCGCGCTCGCTCCGACCGTCACCCGCTGGGCGGCCGGCGCCGTCGCAATCACCGGGACAGCCGCCACCCCCTCGAGCCGGAAGAGGCTGAAGTTTGTCAGGAGGACCAGAAGGAGGACGAGGCGCATGCGGCGGCGTTTAGAGAAACTGCATCGTACATTGAAACCGGCTGTTTCTTAAGCGTGCAACCGCCACACGGTCCAATAATTCCCCGGTCATCTGGGTATTTATCCCGGTGCTTTCGGGGGCCGGTCTGGGGCCCCGCGGCCGCGGCCCCCTCGCCCGAGCCGAGCGCCCGCCCCCGCACGACCCCACGGCCAAGCCCGCCATGGCGCCATCGTGCCTCATTGCCCGGGATTGGACAGTGAACCCAGCGTGACGCTGCCCCCGCTCGCAAAGCCATCCTCCGAGGCCGCACTACGGCGATATTCTCCGGTCCTGACCCGATCGGAGAGGAAGTTGTACAGCTCAATCACCCGGAGCAATTCGAGCAGGGCGATCCGTCCGTCCCGGTTGGAATCTGCGCTGTGGTAAGCGGTCAGGACCGCACTCTGCCCCACCCCGCGCTCGAAGGCGGGCGCAAAGCCGTCCTCTCCCGCGGCGTTCACCGCATAGGCCCCCGTGCGGTTCGTGCCATTGCGGGTGTTGTAGAGC
>CAJAYO010000713.1 GCA_903948415.1 uncultured Opitutia bacterium
ACCTATCGGCGCGAGGAGCGGGCGCTGACGCCGGCGGACCGGAATGCGCTCCCGCCCAGTGTGCGCCAGTTTCGCCCCGAGGCGCCGAACTACTTCCGTCCGCCCTTCAGCCGGGCGCGCTACAGCCGAGTGATCAGCGACCGGGAGGAGCAGGCGCGCTACACGGCGCTCGAAGCGAGCGAGCGGGCGGCGTTTGACCAGGGGCGGCTCGTGCTCACGGCGGGGGTGCGGCAGGATTTCGTGGCGTTTCAGCTGGACGACCGCCGGCCCGGGGCGACGCCGCCCCGGTTGGAGGACCGCGTGCAACAGGCGACCTACCATACCGGCGTGAACTACCAGGTGCGGCCGGGCCGGGTCCTGTTGTTTGCGACGACGAGCACGGCCTTCGAGCCTTCGACGCGGGTCGATGCCCGCACGGGCCGGATCCAGGGCAACGACACGACGCGGGGCTACGAGGCGGGGTTCAAGGCGCGGATTTCCGAGTGGGCGGTGGATTGGTCGGGCGCGTTGTTCACGCTGTACAACCAGGACATCTCGCGGCGCAATCCGCTGCTGAACGACCCGATCTTCGACGCCAACCAAACGCAGCCGCAACTCGTCGCCGCGGGCGAGGAGCGCTTTACCGGCGGCCGCGTGGAGGGTCGCTGGGTGCCGGCGCCCGGCTGGTCGCTCGGGGGCCGCGTTGCCTATGTGCGCGCGATCACGACGGCATCGCCGGATATCCCGGAGGAGGTCGGCCGGCAGCTCACGCGCATGCCGCGGCTGAACGCCGGCGCCTCGGTCGCCTACCGTTTTGCGGCCGGGCGACTGGCGGGCACGTCGGTCAGCGCGAGTTACGTCTACCTCGGCGGCCACACGGCCTTCTACGAGGACCGCAACCGCTTCCGGCTCGATTATCCGGGCTATGGGCAGATGGCGCTGAGTGTGAGCCGGAGCCTCACGAAGAAGCCCTACACGCACCAGTTCGGCCTGGCGGTGCGCAACCTGCTCGATCTCGATCTGCTGGCCGCGCAGGCGCGCACGGGGGCGCAGCGGGAGTGGACGGGCAGTTACCGGATTCTCTTTTGAGGCGCCGCGGAGAATCGGCGTTGCCCGCGGGAGGCGGGTGCTTTTCGCTCGTCGGCGCATGATTCCCAAAACTGCTCTTGTCACCGGCGCGTCGCGCGGCATCGGCCGCGGCATCGCGATCGAACTCGCCCGCGCGGGCACCCGCGTCGCGATCAACTACGCGGGCAACGCCGAGGCCGCCGCCGAGGCCCTCGGGCTCGTCCGGGCCGCGGGTGGCGACGGTTTTGTCGTGCAGGGCGACGTTGCGGTGGCGGCGGACCGGGAGCGGCTCGTGGCCGAGACCATCGAAAAATTCGGCCGCATCGATCTGCTCGTGAACAACGCCGGGGTCGCGCCGAAAGTCCGCGCGGATCTGCTCGACGCGGGCGAAGAGAGCTTCGACCGGCTCTTCGCGATCAATCTGAAGGGGCCGTTTTTCCTCACCCAGCTCGCGGCGAAACAGATGCTCCGGCAGGCGCCGGATGCGGAAGGTTTCCGCGGCCGCATCGTCAACATCACGTCGATCTCCGTCTACACCGCGTCAATCAACCGCGGCGACTATTGCATGGTGAAGGCCGGGCTGGCGATGATGACGAAGCTCTTTGCCGACCGGCTCGCGCACGACGGGATCAACGTCTACGAGATCCGGCCCGGCGTGATTGCCACGGACATGACCGGCGGCGTGAAGGAAAAATACGACAAGCTGATTATCCAGGACGAACGCGGCATCACGCCCATCCGCCGCTGGGGCAAGCCCGAGGACATCGGGCGGGCCGTGCGCGCGATCGCCGAGGACCGGTTCCCGTTTTCCACGGGCGCGTGCTTCGACGTGGACGGCGGATTTCACCTTCAGCGGCTCTGACGCTTGGAGCGCCGGGCGCCAGCGGCGGTTGGCGCACCGGTGGGGCGCGGGCGCGCGGTGTCGCGCGGCGGCGGTGGAAAAACGCGCCTGCGCGTTTCTTGATGCGCATTTTTTTTGCGATCGGGCGGAGCGCGGCGGGAGGTTGGGAGGGAAAACCGGGGCCGCCGGGGACTCGCGCGTTGTAGGGGCGATGACGTCAGATAATAACTCCGGTACCACAACCCGTAGCGGTTGACCGGAATGAAATCACTAGCAGGAGTGGTCGCCTGCGATTCTCGCACCTGGCGGGTGCTGTTCGTTTGTTCGCTTTTCCACGTCTTCCGCTCTCTCCCATGTCCGCGCACACCCATCCCGTCTCCCATCCGGCCAACGGCCTTCAGGACTTTATCGCGATCTCCCGCTACGCCCGCTACTCCCCCGAAAAACGCCGCCGCGAAACGTGGTCCGAGGCGGTGGCCCGCGTGCGCACCATGCACCTCGCGCACTACGGCGAACGCTCGTTGTCCGACGCCAAACTCGTGGCGTTGGAAAAGGGCGAGGTGACGCGCGCGGAACTCGCGGCGATCGAGCGGCTCAACGGCGGGTTGCACGCGGCGATCCGCGCGGCCTTCGACGCGGTGGCGCGGCGTGAAGTGCTGCCCTCGATGCGTTCGCTGCAATTTGGCGGCGACGCGATCCTCACGAAGCATGCGCGCGTCTACAACTGCTGCTTCACCTACATCGACCGGCTGGAAGCGTTTCGCGAGACGCTCTACCTGCTGCTGTGCGGCTGCGGCGTGGGCTTTTCGGTGCAAAAACACCACGTCGCGAAACTGCCCGTCTTCGCGCCGCGGGACGAGCGTCTGCCGCCGCACAACCATGTCGTCGCCGACACCATCGAGGGCTGGGGGGATGCGCTACACGCGTTGATGGAAAATGCCGTCGCGGGCCGGTCCGTGGTGTTCGACTATTCCCAGATCCGGGCCGAGGGCGCGCCGCTGCGCACGTCCGGCGGCAAGGCCCCGGGCTCGGCGCCGCTCTTCCACACGCTCTCCCGCGCGGAGCGGATCGTGCGCGCGGCGGCCGGTCGGCAGCTGCGGCCGATCGAGGCCTACGACATTTTGATGTGGGCGGCGAAAGCCGTGCTTTCGGGCGGGGTGCGCCGCTCGGCGACGATCTGTCTGTTTTCGGTGGACGATGCGGAGATGGTGGCGGCGAAGACGGGCAACTGGTTCGCCGACCAGCCGCAACGGGCGGCGAGCAACAACTCCGCGGTGATTGTCCGCGCGACGGCCACGCGCGCGCAGTTCGACGCGCTGTTCGAAGCGCAGAAGCACTTCGGCGAGCCCGGGTTTTATTTCGTCGAGGATACCGAATACGGCGCCAATCCGTGCGTGGAAATCGGGCTGCATCCGCGGCTGAAACTCGACCCCGCGGCGATCGCGCGGTTGCGCGAACTCGGGCACACGGGCGAACTGCGCGAGGGCGACGAGGTCACCGGCGTGCAGTTCTGCAATCTCTCGACGATTTCCGCCGCGGCGGCGGAAACGCCGGCGGATTTCTACCGGCTTTGCGTGCACGCGGCGTTGATCGGCACGCTGCAGGCGGGTTACACGGAGTTCGGTTATCTCTCGCCCGTGTCGCGCGTGATCACCGAGCGCGAGGCGTTGCTGGGCGTGTCGCTCTGCGGCATTCTCGACCGTCCGGGAGTGTTTCTCGATCCGGCGGTGCTCCGCGCGGGCGCCGCCGTGGTCAAGGCGGTCAACGCGGTGGTCGCGTGCGCGCTCGGCATCCGTCCGGCCGCGCGCACGACCTGCGTGAAGCCCGAAGGCACGGCGAGTCTGCTGCTCGGCACGAGCAGCGGGCTGCATCCGCATCACGCGCCGCGTTATTTCCGCCGGGTGCAGGCGAACGTCCACGATCCCGTCTACCTCCATTTCCGCAAAAGCAACCCGCACATGATCGAGCAGAGCGTGTACGATCCGAACGGCCGCACGGAGGTGATCACGTTTCCCGTCGAGGGCCCGGACTTCGGCATCTACCGCGAGGACCTTTCCGCCGTGAAGCATTTGGAATATGTCCGCCTCGTGCAGGAAAACTGGGTGCACGCGGGCCGGCGCCACGAGGACACGTCGCCGGGTCTCCACCACAACGTATCCTGCACGATCTCCGTGCGGCCCGACGAGTGGGCGGCGGTGGCGGACTTTGTGTGGGCGCACCGCCAGGCGTTTACCGGCATCGCGATGCTGCAGGATTGCGGCGACAAGGTCTATCAGCAGGCGCCGCGCGAGGGCGTGGTCACCGCGGCCGATATCGCGAAGTGGAACGCGCTCTCCCACCTGATCGTCGACTACACGACGCTGGAGGAATCCGAGGACATCACCGACTTGAAGCAGGTGGTCGCGTGCGCGGGCGGGGCGTGCGAGGGGGTGTAGCCCGGGGGCCGGGTGGGTGAGGGTCTCACTTGCGAAACGTGCGCCGATTACTACGGTGCGCGCTCCCATGAAAAAACTCGTTACCCTCCTCTCCTCCCTTTGCCTCGCAGTCGCGGTGTACGCCGGTTCGGGCAAAGTGCCCGCCATCTCGCACGCCGACCTCCAGGCGGCGATTGCCAAGCAGGCCGTGACGGTCCTCGACGTGAACGGCAGCGACTCCTTCGCCGAAGGCCGCATCCCCGGCGCGATCGATTTCACCGCCAGCGGGAAGAAACTGGCGGCGCTGCTGCCCAAGGACAAGAAGGCCCTCATCGTCGCCTATTGCGGCAACGAGCAGTGCAGTGCCTACCAGGCCGCCGCCAGCGCCGCCGTCGCGCTCGGTTACACGAACGTGAAGCACTACGCGCCCGGGATCGACGGCTGGACGAAATCCGGCGCGAAAGTGGAAAAGAGCTGATTCCCCAGCGCTTCCAAGCTGAGACCGATTTGTTCTGCGGGCTAACGGCCCAACCCAATTCCAGCCTGGGCCAACGGCCCAGGGTCATGGGTATTTTCAAATCGAGGGCTGAAGGTCCGGTTCATTCCGAGGTGGGGCGGGCCTTCAGTCCTCCCATTGCGGCCGGCAATTCCCTGGGGCGTTGCCCCGGGCTTTGATCGGCACGCGCCGTTGGCGCTCCGATCGCCCAGCGTTAGGCTCATCCTGAAAGTGAATGGGAATGAGCGACCGTTTCCGCTCTCGCAGTCTTCGCGAAACCCGCCCGGGCCCTGTGCCCGGGCTTTTTTTGCGCTCGCGACGAGGCGGGGGGCGGACACGTTCGCCGGGATGTTGCTGACCTGCCAATCCGGATTTGAAGCGCTGCTCGTGCGTGAGCTGGCGGACGCGGGTGCGCCCGCCGTCGAACAAGGCCCGGGCTGGGTGCGGACGGACGTCACGGTCGCGACCGCGACGCTGGCGTTTCCCTGGCTGACGTTGCGCGACCCCGTGGAGGTGCGCGGCGAATCGGTCAACGCCCTCGCGTCGCGCGTGGCGGACTATTTTCTCGCGAGCCTGCGCGGGGAGCGGGTTGAGGCGGCATGGCCGAACGTGTGGCTCGGGCCGCCGGAAACCGTGGGCCTCGGCCGGCGCCTCTCGGCGGTCGAGTCGGCGTTCGGCGAGCTGTTGAAGAAAAAGCTTTCGCGCGTGGCGAAGCTCGCGGTGGCGGACGTGCCGCGGGGCGTGAGCGCGCAGGCCGCCGGCGCGCGCGGGCTGTGGGTGTACTTCGTGGATTTCGGCCGCGCGTATGTCGCGCGCGACGCCTTCGTGCACGGCCAGCGCCGGATGGCCGACGACGAGCTCGCGCCGTCGCGCTCGTATCTGAAAATCGAGGAGGCCTACATCATCCTCGGCCGGGAGCCCGGGGAAGGGGAGACCGTGTGCGATCTCGGCGCGGCGCCCGGGGGCTGGAGCTACAGCGCGGCGAAACGCGGCGCCCGGGTCGTCGCGATCGACAACGGCCCGCTCAAGGGCGGCGCGCTCGACCACCCGCGGATCGAGCATTTGTGCGAGGACGCGTTCAAGTTTGCGCCGCGGGCAGGCGAGGTCTTCGACTGGCTGTTCTGCGACCTCGTCGAGGAGCCGCACCATGTGTTGCAGCACATCGTCACGCCGTGGCTGGCGCAGGGCTGGTGCCGGCGTTTCGCGATCAACTTCAAGATCGGCCGGGTGGACGCCGGGGCGTTGCTGCGGGAACTGCGCGCGCCGGATTCGCCGTTCGCGAAATACGCGGCCGGCTTCCGCATCCGCCACCTCTACCACGACCGCGAGGAGTTTACGGTGGTGGGCGAGCTGCCGCTGCGCTGAGCGGGTTCGTGATTTTCACTTTTGTTTGGTTTCGGGGCGGCGGGTAGGTCAGGGTGGGGCATGGCTCACAATCCACGGCTTGGTTTTCATCCTTCCCTCGCGGCCCGGGCGGCGGCGGCGCGCGCGGCGGCGAAGGCCGCGCCGACGACTGCGCCAGCCGCGGTGGTCCGGGAGGAGACCAAAGAACTGCGGCTTTGCGGGCTCGCGGCGGTGCAGGCGCGGTTTGCGCGCGATCCGGCGTCGATCCAGCGGCTGTTTTACGAGGCGGCGATGGGGCAGCGCGTGGGCGCGATCTGCAAGGTGCTCGCGGGCGCGAAAAAAATTTACCGGCAGGTGGAGTCCGCCGAGTTGGAGAAGGTCGCCGGGTCGCTGCACCATGGCGGCGTCGTCGCGGTCGTCACGCCGCCGGCGTTGCGCGTGCCGACGGCGGCGGATGTGCGCGAGTGGGCCCGGCGCGGCGAGGCGGTGCTCGTGCTGGACCGCATCGGCAACGCGCACAATCTCGGCGCGATCGCGCGCACGGCGGCGTTTTTCGGCGTGGCGCGGATCGTGATTCCCGACCACCCGAACGCGGCGAAGCCGACCGAGGCGGCCCACCGTGTGGCGGAAGGCGGGTTGGAGGTCGTCGAAGTGTGGCAGACGCGCGATCTCGTCGGGTGCGTGCGCGAGCTCGCCGCGGCGGGTTACGATGTGGTCGGCGCCGCGACGCGCAGCGGACGGCCCGAGGCGGCGCCCGGCGCGGCGGGCAAACCGCTGGCGCTCGTGCTCGGCAACGAGGAGCACGGGCTCACGCCGGTGGTGGCGTCGTCCTGC
The DNA here is from genome assembly GCA_903948415.1 of uncultured Opitutia bacterium. Taxonomy (GTDB): domain Bacteria; phylum Verrucomicrobiota; class Verrucomicrobiia; order Opitutales; family Opitutaceae; genus GAS368. The sequence continues at coordinate 6,977 of CAJAYO010000713.1, forward strand.
ACGCGGCTCGTGACGATCCCGGGCCGCGGCAAAATGGAGTCGCTCAATGTCTCGGTTGCCGGCGCGGTGCTGATGTGGGAGCTGCTGGGGCGCCGCGCGGGTTAGTCGGTGTTGAGGAAAAACGTTTCCCAGACGAGGCGGGCGGTGAACAGGGCCATGCCGGCGACTGCGAAGGTGAAGAAATAGGCCGACGCCTGAGTCATCGGGTGGCTCGTTTTCCACGCAAGGGTGCCCAAGGGAACGTTGACCGCGACGAGCAGAATCCAGCAGCGGCGCACGCGGCGTTGGTGCGGCGTGCGGTGGCGGGGATCAATGGTGACTTGGTTGAGGCCGGCGGCGTCGGCGACGGCGAGGTTGGCGCGGAGGATCGTGTGGACGTCGTTTTCCCGGGTGGGCGACGGGGGCGCGGAGAGCAGCGGCTGTCCCGTTGCGGCGGCGCGGTGGAGGTCGCGCACGTCGATGCGGGCGTCGTGAACGCGGACGATGCCGGGATCGGGGAGCGGTGCCGAAGCGGGCGGCGGCGCGGCGGGATGCGGGGGGTTGGCCGTGGCAAACTCGCGCGGCTTGAAGCCGTAGAATTTCCGCGGCGGATCCGGTTCGTCGGGCATGGGGATTCGAAACAGCAGGGGGCCGGCCGCAGGAAACGGACCGGCGCGGTTCAGTAGTCGTCCAGCACGAACCACATGATCCAAGTCGTCGCGCAGCTGAAGAGCACCATGCCGCCGAGGGCGAACAGGGTGCCGACGACGTTGAAGCCGGAAAGGCCGGCGAGCACGGCGAAGACGAGATTGCCGGCGACCAGGGTGACGATGTAGTCGCGCTTGCGGCGGCCGCGGGGCTTGGGGGCGGGCGAGATATCGTTGAGGCCGGCGGAGTCGGCGCGGGTGAGGTTGTCCCGGAGCATGGCGTGGACCTCGTTGCGCCGCGCGGTGGACGCCGTGGTCGGCGGCGAGGCGGGTGACGCGGCCGGCGGCACGAGGGAAGCGCGGACGAGATCGCGGACGTCGATCCGCACCTTGGTGGTCGGCACGATGCCCGGATCGGGCTTGGGCTGGGCCTCGGTGAGCGGCCGATCGGTGGGCACCTCGTTGATGCTGGCGAATTCCGCGGTCTTGAATTTGTAGTGTTTGCGGGGGGGCGTGGGATCGTCGGGCATGGCGAGGAGGGTGGTCGGGGGATGGACGCACCGGAAGGTTCGCGGGTTTTAGCTTTTGTCCAGAGAGCGCCCGGCGCAGTCTCCGCGTCAATCCAATCCTGCACCTCTCGCCGCTCCATGTCCGCCTCCTCTGACGTTTCTGCGATCGGTTCGACCGGCGGATGCAACCGTCGGCGGTGCGTCGGCCAACCGGGCGCGGTGCTCCGGTCGCGGCGTGGAGGAACCTCGCGGCGCAAAACCGGTCCTTTCGTTCCCTGTGGCTGACTCCGAACCCATCGCCCGCGCCGTCGCCGCCGACGACGACGATGATTACGCGGAGCGGGTGCGCCGGGCGCAGGCGGGCGACGAGGCGGCGTTCGGCGAGGTGGTGCGGGCCCACTACGCGGCGGTGTTTCGGCGGGTGGTCGGGATCGTGCGGAACGAGCACGATGCGCGCGACGTCTGTCAGGAGATATGGGTGTCGGTGTGGCGCAGTTTGAAAGACTATCGCGGCGACGCGAAATTTTCCACGTGGCTCTATGCGGTGGCGACGCGGCGCGCGATCGACCAGCAGCGGAAGCAACGGCGCTGGTTCACGCGGTTTCTGCCGTTTCGGACGAACGAGCGAACGGGCGAGACGATCGAGCCCGCGGCGACGGGGCCGGAGCCGGGCGAGGCGCTCGAAGGCGCGGAGCGGTCGGCGCGTTTCGAGCGTGCCATCGCGGCGTTGCCGCCGAAGCATCGGGCCGTGCTGATCATGCGCGAAGTCGACGGCCTGGCCTACGAAGAGATCGCCCAACAACTCAATTGTCGGCCCGGCACCGTCATGTCGCGGCTGTTTAAGGCGCGTCGTCTGCTGGCGAAAAAACTCGGAGAACTCCCATGAAATCGATCCTGCTGAAAGTCGTTGGTCTCGCCGCCGTGCTGGCGGGCTGGTGCGTGGTGGCGGGGGCGGCTGACGGCGGCCACGGGTCCGTGCGCGCGATGTTGGTGTTGGCGTCGAACCAGCGCGGCGAATCCGACGCGCGGCTCTCGGCCTACGAGCCGACGCTGCGCCGGATTTTGCGGTTCGAGAGTTACACGCTCGCGGGTGAAGGCACGGCTTCGTTGGCGGGAGCAGGGAAGGCCACGGTGAAATTGGGGCGCGGGCACACGCTGGAGCTCGATGCGGAGAAATCCGACGGCAAGGGCGTGCGCCT
>CAJAYO010000714.1 GCA_903948415.1 uncultured Opitutia bacterium
CCAATGCGCGGCGGCGCGGGCGGTGTCGGCCGAAGCGGGGGCGTCCACCCCGTTGGGCGCGACGCACACGGGCTGGGAGTAGCCCAGGGCGCGGATTTCGGCGGCTTCCTCGTTACTCGTGGCGTGCCAGCCGTCGACGGCGGCGAAGGCGCCGGGGTGGATGAAGGCGCGGGCGAATTTTTTCCGCCAATCGTGGTGGCGCCAAGCCCAGCGGCTCATCATGCCGCGCGGGGACAGGACGAGTTTCGCGCCGCGGGCCGCGGCGGCACGATGCGCGTAGTGGAGGGTGCGCAACCACAGGGCGTGGTGGTGGATGATCTCCGCGTCGCAGGTGCGCAGCGCGGTGCGCATGGTCGACGAGGCGCAGAGGCGCGGCGGCCAGTCGCGATGAAAATTTTGCACGCGCAAAGTGCCCTCATGGTGGGTTTCGCCGGGGCCGGGCTCGGTGGCGAGGAGATCGACGTCGTGGCCGGCGCGGGCGAGGGCGGAACTGAGGGCGAGGACGGAGCGGCTGGGCCCGCCGTATTGGGGTTCGAGGCTGGGAACGATGTGCGTGAGCCTCATGCGGAGCGAGGTTCGGCTCGGTCCTTGACCGGCCGGCAGGGTTGGCCAACGCAGATTTTTCGCGGCGGGAGATCGCGCGCTACGACGGAGCGCGCGCCGACGACACAGAGTTCGCCGACGGTCACGCCGGGGCCGACGAAGACATCGGCGCCGAGCCAGGCGTTTTCGCCGATGACGATCGGGGCGGTGACTAGGGGCATGTCCCAGCGGTTGAAGTCATGGGTGCCGGCGCAGAGGTGACAGTTTTGGCTAAGATTCGCGCCGCGGCAGAGCGTGATCCGGGCGAGGTTATAGAGCGTGACGTTGCGTCCGACCATTGAGCGGGGGGCGAGGGTCAGTTTCCACGGGAACGTGATACGGGCCGTGGGAAAAACGACGACCTGGCCGGGGGCCGGGATATCGGCGCCGAACAGGCGCAGGAGGCGGGTGCGGAAGCCGTGGCAGGGGCGGGGGCTCCAGCGGAAAATCGTCGCCTGCACGAAGGCCCACAGCCAGCGCCGCAACACCTCGCGACGCGGGTAGGGCGTCACGCAGTGCTGGCCGAGGTAGGGCGGTTCGTCACTCATCTCGGCAGGGGACGCAGGAACGCGAGGGGACGCAACGGCGGAATCTACCCACGGGCGGAGGGCGCGGAGGCAAGTGCGGCCAGGCGACCCAAGACCGATTCGGCTTGGACGGCGTAGTCAAAGCGACGGGCGGTTTGCTGCGCGGCGCGACCCAGGCGGAGACGCTCCGGTCCGGCGCGCAGCAGCCGCGAGAAGTGGCCGGCGAGTTCCCCTGCAACCCGGTCCGCCGGCGCCGTGTGGTCGAATGAAAAACCGTTTTCGCCGGAAGTGAGGATGTCGTTGTAACAGTCCAGCCGGGACAGCACGGGTACGGCCCCGGCGGCCATGGCCTCGAGCGGGGCGACACTGAGCCCCTCGCCCTTGGCGGCCAGACTCGGATAACAGAAAACGTCCATCGCTGCGTAGTGCCGCGCGAGCTGGGCCGGGTCGAACACCGGAGGCAGGAGTTCCAGATGCTTTTTTGCGAGCAGGGGGTGGCGAGCGAGCAGCGAGTCCCGGTAGGCTTCGCCTCCGCCGCCCTGTGCGACGGAAACCGGTCCGATCAATCGCAGGCGCCATTCGGGGAGATCGGTTTCCGTGGCAAGCCGTGCGGCCGCGTCGAGCAGTTGCTCAAGCCCTTTTTCCGGATTGATGCGGCCGACGTAGCCAATGATGAGCGGAGAGGTTGGGGCTCGCGCGGGCTCGAATTTGTGATCCGCGGCAGCCGCGTGCACCGGCCAGTCGATGGGGTTGGGCAGGAGGAGCACGCGGTCGCCAAGGGCGGGGAATTCATGGAGCACGCGCGCGACGACGGCAGCGCTGGGTGCGAGGAGGCAGGAAGCGTCGCCGTAGAACCGGATCTGGCCCTTGGGCATCCGGCCGAGACTGACGCAGACGTGGCCGGCGCGGGGTTTGAGGCGCCGGAGAAAGACGGGGAGGGCGACCGCGTTGGTGATAACGGCGTCGCCGGAGGGAAGCGCCCGGGCCACACGGATACTCCACCGGAGGTCGAGCAGGAGGTTGAGGGGGAGCGAGCGGGTGTGGTTTGAGCCGGGCAACCTCACGAAGCGAATGCCGTCGGCGACCGCGTCGTCGGGCAGACCCGGCCAGCGACGCGAGAGGAGGGTGACGTCGTGACCGGCGGCTGCGAACAACCGGCCGAAGCGGTGCCAGATTTTTTCCATCGCGCCGCCTTGAAGGGCTGGCACGGGCAGGAAGAAGCCTGAAACGATGGAGATCTTCACGAGCGAGAGTGCGGCGTCAGGGCGTTGATCGTGTCGAGCAGGCCGGCGGTGGTCCGGGCGTACGTGTAACCGGCGATGCGGTCCAGCACCGCACGGCGGATGCGGTCGCGGGTCTCCGTTACAGCCAGGTCGGACAAGGCGGATGCGAGGC
>CAJAYO010000715.1 GCA_903948415.1 uncultured Opitutia bacterium
CAGCCTGGCGGGTGCGCGGGGGTGGGTGGGGTTGGGCGGAAACGTGGGGTTTGTGTCACTGCCGCGCGGAGGGAAAGTCGCGGGCGGTTTGGGGTGGCCCGCGATGACGTTGCGCGGTGGCGGGGCGTTGTGGCCGGGGCGGCGGGCAGACGCCGCGGTGTATCGCGCGGTGAAGACGGCGCTGGATCCGCAGGGACGGTTTCCGTCCATCGACGACTAATCATGCAGCACACGATCAAACCGGAAGAGCACGGACCGTTGGGCGCGCCGATGGCGCAGGCGGTGGAGGCGTGCGTGCACTGCGGGTTCTGCCTCGCGGCGTGTCCGACGTATCAGGAATTTGGCCAGGAGATGGATTCGCCGCGCGGGCGCATTGTGCTGATGAAGCAGGTGCTCGAAGGGACGTTGGCGTGGGCGGACGCGCAGCCGCATGTCGACCGGTGTCTGGGGTGTCTGTCGTGTGAGCCGGCGTGTCCGAGCGGGGTGCCGTATCGGGATTTGATCAGTCCGTTTCGGGCGGTGGGGCGGGAAAAGGCGGTGCGCACGCCGGGGGAGAAACTGCGGCGCTGGCTCGCGGAGCGGACGATTCCCCATCCGGGGCGGTTTCGGCTGGCGCTGGTGGGGGCGAGGGTGGGGCGCGCGTTGGGCCGGCTGGTGCCGGCGGTGTTGCGGCCGATGCTCACGCTCGCGCCGGCGAAGGTGCCGGCGGCGGTGACGTTGGCGCGGGTGACGCCGGCGCAGGGCGAGCGGCGGGCGCGGGTGGCCCTGCTCGCGGGGTGTGCGCAGCAGGTGCTCGATCCGGATATCAATGTCGCGACGATCGAAGTGCTGGCGCGCAACGGCGTGGAGGTGATCGTGCCGGAGGCGCAGGGGTGCTGCGGCGGGCTCTCGTGGCACACGGGAAACCTCGCGGCGGCGCAGGCGTTTGCGCGGAAGAATCTGGACGCGTTTCCGGCCGACGTGGACGCGATACTGACGAACGCGGCGGGCTGCGGGTCGGCGATGCACGAGTATCATCTGATTTTGCGCGGGACGGCGGACGAGGCGCGGGCGAAGGAGTTTGAGCGGCGCGTGATGGATGTGAGTGTGTTTCTCGCGAAGATCGGTCTGCGGGAAAAGCCGCGGGGTGCGGCGGGCGGCGGGCAGACGCTGAAGGTGGCGTATCACGATGCCTGTCACCTCGCGAATGCGCAGGGGGTGCGCGAGCAACCGCGGGCGTTGTTGCGGGCGATTCCGGGCGCGGTGGTGTGCGAGCTGGCGGATGCGCACCTGTGTTGCGGCAGCGCCGGGACCTACAATTTGGACCAGCCGGAAACGGCCAATTCGCTCGGTGCGCAGAAGGCGCGGGCGGCGTTGGCGGCGCTCGGGGGCGGCGAGGGCGTGGTGGCGAGCGGGAACATCGGATGCCTCACGCAGCTGCGGGTGCACCTGGAGAAAATCGGCTCGCCGGTGCGCGTGCGGCACACGATGCAGGTGCTGCGCGACGCGTATCGGGCGGAAAAAAAGTTTTGACCAAGGATTTCATCGATCGGCGCGGGTAAAACCCCACCACAGGCACGGGATGAAAATGACCTCTCTTCGTTGGCTGGCGGTGGTGGGTTGATGGTCGGCGGGCTGCGGGCGGCGGAGGCGCCGGTGGGTGGGTGGTGAGGGTGCTCGGGCGCAGCCGATGCGGAAGCGGCTTGGGCCGACGGGGGCGGAGGTAAAGCTGCGCTTCATGGCGGAACGACGCCGGCACGGGGCGCAGGGTGGCGGGGCAGCCGATGCGGCCGGCGGAAACCGGGTCGTGCCGGCGAAGGAGGCGCGCGGCGCGGCGGCACAGCGCGGCGCGGGAACTACGCGGCGGGTGGGTTGGAGATCCGGCCCTAGTTCGGGATCATGCCGGGGAAGACGTAGGCTTGGAGCATGACGAAGAGGCCGACCAAAATGGCGAGCGCGACGCTGTGCCAGAAGACGACGCGCAGGATGGTGCCGGCGGTCGGACTGTCGGGGCGTCCCCCGGTCGCGACGGCGGCGACGACGATACTCTGGGCGTCGATCATTTTGCCCATGACGCCGCCCGAGCTGTTGGCGGCACAGGTCAGGAGCGGCGGGAGACCGAGCTGTTCGGCGGTGACTTTTTGGAGGTTGCCGAACAGGACGTTGGAGGACGTGTCGCTCCCGGTGAGTGCGACGCCGAGCCAGCCGATGATCGGGGAGAAAAACGGGAACAGCCAACCCGTGCCGGCCATCGCGAGGCCCATGGTGGTGTCGGTGCCGCTGTATTTGGTGGTAAAGCCGAGCGCCATCATCGTCGAAATCGTGAGCAGGGACACCCGCACGCGCCACACGGTCTGACCGTAGATGCGCAGCGCGCGGCCGGCCCCGACGCGGAGGACGAGGGCAGAGGCGATGCCGGCGAGGAGGAGGGCGGTGCCCGTGGCGGAGAGGAGGTTTAATTTGAAGACTGCCGGGTCGGGTGTGGGCTTGGGCGCGACCGGGGGCATCTTGATGACCGTATGGTGGAGGGCCGGCACGGGAATCAGCGGAGAAAACCAGGCATCGAGCCGTCCCTTGATTTGGGGCATGCCCCAGGCAAAGACGAAGGCCGTGAGAAAAATCCACGGGAGCCACGCCTGCCACGCGGTGGCGCGGACGGGGTCGGTGTTTTTCGCGGGTGCGGTCACCGGCGCGGGATTGGCCTGTTCGTCGGTCGGTTTCCAGAACCGCATCAGGACGACGACGGCGAGCATCGAAACGGCCCCGGCCACGATGTCGACGAGCCAGGGTCCGTGGAAATTGCTCACGAGGAACTGCACGGAGCCGAACGAGGCGCCCGCGACCAAGCAGGCGGGCCAGATGGCGACCATGCCGCGCCAGCCGACCTGAGCGGCGACCAACCAGAAAGGGACGATGAGCGAAAAGAACGGGAGCTGCCGGCCGACCATGGCGCTGAGCTGGAGCAGGTCGAGGCCGGTGAGCGGGGCGAGGGTGACGAGCGGGGTGCCGAGCGAGCCGAAGGCGACAGGGGCGGTGTTGCCGATGAGGGCGAGCTTGGCGGCTTCGAGCGGTTTGAAGCCGAGGCCGATCAGGAGGGCGCCGGAAATGGCGACGGGGGCGCCGAAGCCGGCGGCTCCCTCGATGAAGGCGCCGAAAGAAAACGCGATGAGGAGGGCCTGGATGCGGCGATCGCCGGAGATGCCGGCGATCTGGCGTTGCAGGGTGGCGAAGCCGCCGGTTTCGACGGAGAGCTGGTAAATGAAGATGGCGTTGAGGATGAGCCAGCCGATGGGCAGCAGGCCGAACGCGGCGCCATAGCCGGCGGAGGCGAGGGCGAGTTTGACGGGCATGCCGTAGACAAAAATTGCGACGGCGCCGGCCGCGGCGAGCGCGATGAGGGCGGCGAGGTGGGCGCGCACGTGCCAGAAGGCGAGCAACGCCAGCAGCAAGACGACGGGAATGGCGGCGATGAGAGCGGAGGTGCCGATGCCTCCGAGGGGAGCGTAGGTTTGGGACCAAGTCATGGGGAGGGAAAAGGGGCGAGACGGGGAGAAGGAGAGAACGAGCGACGGGGCGACCGACGCGCGGGGGAGGCGACGGCGTGGGGTGGAGTCGGAGGGAGGCAGGGCGGTGCGGAGGTGGCGAGAAATTTTCGGCGCGCGGTCGCGGCGTGGGCGGGCCGAGCCGGCCGCGCGCG
>CAJAYO010000716.1 GCA_903948415.1 uncultured Opitutia bacterium
GAGGAAACGACGTCGGACTACGACCGCGAAAAATTGCAGGAACGCCTCGCCAAACTCGCGGGCGGCGTCGCCGTCGTGAAGGTCGGCGCGGCGACGGAGACGGAGATGAAGGAGAAGAAGGCGCGGGTGGAGGACGCGATGCATGCCACGCACGCTGCGGTCGAAGAGGGCGTCTTGCCGGGCGGAGGCGTCGCGCTGCTGCGGGCGCGCGGCCAATTAACCGCGCTGCACGGCGCGAATGCCGACCAGGAGGCGGGCATCCGGATCGTGCTGCGCGCGCTGGAGGAGCCGCTGCGGCAGATTGTGGCCAATGCCGGCGCCGATCCGTCGGTGGTGCTCAACCGGGTGGCGGAGGGGAGCGGGAACTTTGGGTTCAATGCTCTGACCAACGAGTATGGCGATCTCGTCGAAATGGGGGTGCTGGACCCCTGCAAAGTCACCCGCACCGCGCTCCAGAACGCGGCGTCGATCGCCGGGCTGGCACTGACCACCGAATGCATGATCGCCCACTGGCCGGAGGAAAAAACGCCGAAAGACGCCCGGGAACCGCCGGACCTGATGTAACCCAAAGGACCCCTTTATGAACACCGCCGCCATGGAAGCCACCGCCATCGAATTGGTGGCACCGGGCAAGGGCATCCTTGCCGCCGACGAGAGCGGGCCGACGATCGAAAAGCGGTTTCAGAGCGTCGGCGTGGCGAGCACCGAAGAAACGCGGCGGGCCTATCGCGAGTTGCTGTTTACCACCCCGGGCCTGGGCGCGTTTGTGAGCGGCGTCATCCTCTTCGACGAGACGGTCCGGCAAACGACCGCGGACGGAAAGCCCCTGATCGACGTGTTGGTCGGCCACGGCCTGATCCCGGGCATCAAGGTGGACAAAGGCGTCAAAGCCCTCGCCGGGTTTCCCGGGGAAAAAATCACGGAGGGGCTCGACGGGCTGCGGGAACGGCTGGCGGACTACGCGCGACTTGGCGCGCGCTTTGCGAAATGGCGCGCGGTCTTCACGATCGGGGCGCAAGGGCCGACGCGGGCCGGAGTGGACGCAAATTGCCACGCGCTGGCGCGCTTTGCGGCGCTGTGCCAGGAGGCGGGGCTGGTGCCGATTGTCGAACCCGAGGTGTTGATGGAGGGCGAGCACACCTTGGCCCGGCACTATGAGGTGACGGAGATCGCCCTGCGCTCGCTCTTCCACGAACTGTTTGTCCAGCGCGTGCATCTTGAGGCGCTCCTGCTCAAGGTGAACATGGTCCTCGCGGGCACGCTCTGTCCCCGCCCGGCGACGCTGGACGAGGAGGTGCAGGCGACGTGGCGGTGTATCCAACATGCGGTGCCGGCGGCGGTCCCGGGGATTGTTTTTCTCTCGGGGGGACAAAGCGACGTGCACGCGACGGAGCATCTGGACGCGTTGAACCGGGTCGGTCCGACGCCGTGGGAACTGAGTTTCTCGTTTGGTCGCGCGCTGCAGGCGCCGGCGCTCAAGGCCTGGGCGGGCCAGGTGGGCCACGCCGCGGCGGCGCAGCACGCGCTGCTCCACCGGGCCCGGTGCAATTCGGCGGCGCGGTTCGGACGATACACGAGCGGAATGGAGGCGAAGGACGCATGAACGAAACCGGGCAGAGCGAGGGCGGCATCGCGGACGCGATCTTTCATCGGCGGGCCGTGCGGCGCTACAGCGACCGCGAACCGGAGCCGGGAACGGTCGAAAAACTCCTCGTGGCGGCCGTGCAGGCGCCCAGCGCGATGAACCAACAGCCGTGGGTCTTCGGGGTGTTTCACGGGCACGAACGGCTGCGGGCCTATTCGGAGCGGGCGAAGGCGTATTTGGTCGCGACCTACCCGACCCTGATGGAACTCCACTCCCGGAGCGAACTCTACGAAGATCCCGCCTACGACCTGTTCCACGGGGCGGACACCCTGATCGTCATCTATGCCAAGGCGGGTCGGCTGCACCCGAACGAAGACTGCTGCCTGGCGGCGGAGAACCTGATGCTGGCCGCCCACGGGATGGGGTTGGGCACCTGTCCGATCGGATTCGCGCGGCCGTGGCTCGACCGGTGGGAGATCAAGCGCGAACTGGGCGTGCCCGAGCACTACGCTGCGGTCTTCCCCGTGGTCGTCGGTTATCCGGCCGGGCCGACCCCGTCTCCTTCGCGCGAGGAGCCCGAAATCGTCAGTTGGCGGTGGGATCGCCGCGAGCCACGGGCGCCGGCCTGACGCCGCCGCCGGCCACCGCGGCTACCGAGTGCGCCCGCACCGAGGCCAAGATTCGACTCAAGAAAGCCAAGCGACGCCCAGTCGGGCGCGGAGGAGGGGCGTAATCTTCCTTCGAGCCCGGTCACGCGGGCGGTCCCGGCCATGGCGACGGAATTCAAAGACTATTATGCGATCCTCGGCGTGTCGCGCGAGGCGACGGACGACGAGATCAAACAGGCGTTTCGGAAACTGGCCCGCCGCTATCACCCCGATGTGGCGAAGGACAAGCCGTCCGCGGAGGAGAAATTCAAGGAGATCAACGAGGCGAACGAGGTGCTGGGCGATCCGGCCAAGCGGAAAAAATACGACGAGCTGGGCGCGCGCTGGGCGGCGGAGGAGGCCGGGGCGGCGGCGGGCGAAGGGTCGCGCGGTTTCGGCGGGGCCGATTTCGCCGACGCGGGGAGGGGGCCGGAATTCCAGTTCAGCGGGACGGGCTTCAGCGATTTTTTTGAGCAATTTTTCGGCGGGGCGGGCTTTGCGGCCGGCGCCGCGTCCTTCGCGTCCACGCCCGGCGCGCGCACCGGTCCGCACCGCGGGCTCGATGTCGAGGGCGACATCCTGGTGACGCTCGCCGAAGTGATGCACGGAACGGTCCGGCCGATTTCGCTCCGGACGCGCGATCCGCAGACGGGGGCGAGCGAGACGCACGCGTTCAGCGTGCGGATCCCGCCCGGGGCGGAGGAAGGGCGACGGATCCGCGTGCCGGGCAAAGGCGAGCCGGGGACGGACGGCGGCGCGGCGGGCGATCTCTATTTGCGGGTGAAGTATGCCGCGCATCCGGATTTGCGGGTGCGGGGAGCGGACCTGTATCAGGAGGTTGAACTCGCGCCCTGGGACGCGGTTCTCGGCGCCTCCGTGGTGGTGTCGTCGCTGGACGGTCCGGTCAAAGTGCGGATCCTGCCGGGCACCCAGGCCGGCCGGCACCTGCGGGTGCGGGGACTCGGCCTGCCGAAGAGCCGGAGCGGCGGCCGGGGGGACCTCTATGTGGTCGTGGGCATCGACGTGCCGCACAACCCCACCGCCGCGGAGCGGGCCGCCTGGGAAAAGCTCCGGGAGGTGGCGCGGTCAACGCGCGGGAACGGAGACGAACGGCCGCACGGCCAGGCCCAGACCACTTAGGAGGTCATCATGAATAATACCCATCCACGCGCCCCGACCGCGCTGCAGTTGTTCGAGCCCGCGGGGCAGGTTGCCTATTCGATCGAGGCGGTGGCGCACCTGACGCAGACGCCGCGTTTCCTGATCGCGGTGTATTGCCGGCACGGGCTGATTTCGCCGCTGGCTCCGCCGGAGACGGAGGGGTGGTGGTTCGACGATGAGACGATCCGGACGCTGCGGCGCATCGAACGGTTGCGCGCGGACTACGGCGTAAATCTGCACGGCCTCCGCATGGTGGCGGGGCTGATCGAGGAACTCGAGGGGCTGCGGGCGGAGGCGCGTTTCCTGCGCGGCCGCTGAGACGACCGGACAGGGGCGGGGGCGCAGAGCGCAATCGCGCGCCGGGGCGTGGCGACGACGCAGCTGCGGTCGCCTACGCGTGCGGGTGGCCGGCGGATTGCCGCCGTTGGGCTTTGCGGCGCTCGCGCATCTCGCGGAAGCCCACGAGGCGTTTGCTTTCCTCGTCCCACAGATGGAGGAAGAGCGACTTCAGGCTCGGGAGGAACGTGATCGGCTTGACGTCCTGGGCCTCCTTCAATTCGCGGTGGCACCGCTCCAAGTTGTAGTTGGGAATGCGGGAACTCAGATGATGGATGTGGTGGAACCCGATGTTGCCGGTGAACCATTGGAGCACACGGGGCAGTTTGTAGAACGAACTGCCTTCCAGGGCCGCGGCGGTGAAGTCCCACTCTTCGGCCCGTTCCCACTGCACGTCTTCGAATTGGTGCTGGACGTAGAACATCCAGACTCCGGCGGAACCTGCGACGGCAATCGCGATCAGCTGGATCAGCAGGTAAGCCTTGAAACCGAACGCGAGGCACAGCGCCGCGGCGAGGGCGACGATGGCGAGGTTCATCAGGTGGACGGAGTGACGTTCGCGGGCGTTGGCGCCGCGCGTCGGGAACCGCTGGTGCACGACGAAGAGAAACAGCGGGGCGATCAGGAACAGCACGACGGGATTGCGGGCCAGCCGGTAGGCGAACCGGCGCCAACGCGAGGACTCGATATACTCCTGCACCGTCAGCGTCCAGATGTCGCCGGTGCCGCGTTTGTCGAGGTTGCCCGCGCTGGCGTGATGGATCGCGTGCTCCCATCGCCAGTGATAGTAGGGGGTGAAGGTCAGGATGCCGGTGATGAACCCGAAGATATCGTTCGCGAGCCGGGATTTGAAAAACGAACCGTGGCCGCAGTCGTGGAAAATGATGAACACCCGCACCAGCACGCCGCCGGCGAGGATCGCGATGGGGACGGTCAGCCAGTAGGAAATCGCCAGACTGCGGTAGGCGAGATACCAGAGCACCATGTAAAGCCCAAGCGTGTTGGTCACCTGCCAGATCGCCCGCCAGAGCGAGGGCTCCTGATACTTGAGCACGCTTCCCTTCCACGCGGTCGGGTCGACTGGCGGGGCCTTGGGGTCGGTGGAGGGGGCGGTGGTGGTCATGGCGAATAGGGCTCGAGGAAAACGCAGCAAAGCACGGGCCTGCCTTTGCCTCAACCGAATTACTGGATTTTTTCCAGCCGCGCGTCCGACGAGGTTTCGCGTCTGGCGAGGGGCCGGACGCGATCACGTCCGTTTCGGCGCCGCGAGAGGCGGACGAGGTTCGGCTCCCGCGTGCTCCAGTGAGACGCAAAACATTTTTGACCGCCCCGGAGCCACGCAAAAGGGTCGGCGAGAGACCCAGCTCGCGGACGGAACACGCGTTTTTTTACCCTGAAATCTCGCCCGGACCCGGCAAAGCGCTCGTTCGGGACGGCTGCGCGTGGGCGCGAGTGTCCCTGCGTTTCATCCCCGCGCTCACCGTTGTGATCGGCGTCGATTTTTTCCCGCTAATCGGCGACTGGCTCGCGGAGCGGTTTGGGGGCAAAGACCCCAGGATCTTCTGCTCAGTTTGATTCTCGGCGCGGGACATTTCTGTCCCGCGCTGTTCGCGACCAACCGGACGGGTTTTTAGGTCGGGCGCGGGCTGATCGCGCTGGGTTCGGGCGGGATCAAGCCGGGGGGCGGCGTTGGCCGGCGACGCGTTCGACCAGACGAACACGCCGCGGGCGAATGGGGGGAGCGATGCGTTTTATTGGATCCTCGCTTTCGGCTCTTTCGTCGCGTCGCTGCTGATGCGGATTTTTCTGCGCAGCGACGGGGCGAGGGTGGGGCGCGACATTCCCGGCGGGCGGAGGTGCAGCGCAACGGTGATTCGGTGGA
>CAJAYO010000717.1 GCA_903948415.1 uncultured Opitutia bacterium
CATACAAGGGCACAGAGCGGACAAGGTGTTTGGCTCCGTGACCTCGGTTCGGACCGCTGTGCGCTCGGTGGAAAAAGAATTTCTGCAGAAAGTGTGATTGATGCGGGTTAGGGCGGGGCGGGTGGCGACCGGCCCGATTCGGACTTACTTCTGCAGCATCGCGTCGCGTTTGGCTTTGAACTCGGCGCCGGGTTTCCAGGCGGGCCATTTGGTGCCGTTGGCGACTTCCGTGCCGAGGTCGAAGAAGAGCCGGGTGTCGAGCGCGGCGCCGGAGAAATCCCACCAGTCTTTGATCTCGTCGGTGACCTTGTGGTAGTCGGCGGCGGTGTAGTGGTCGGCGCGTTTCTTTCCGTAACCGGCCGGTTGCCCGACGATGTCTTTGCCGGCGTGGGTGTAGAAGGCGGGCACGCCTTCTTTGGCGAATTCAAAGTGGTCGCTGCGGTAGAAGTAGCCTTTTTCCGGCTGGGTGTCGGGGACGAGGACGCGGTGGGATTTTTTCAGGAGGGCGGCGGCGAGGTCGTCGAGGGTGGAGTTGCCGTAGCCGATGACTTCGAGGTCGCGGGAGGGGCCGACGGTCTGGGCGCCGTCCATGTTGATATTCGCGAGCGTTTGGGCGAGCGGGTAGAGCGGCCGGGTGGCGTAGTGCTTGGCGCCGAGCAGGCCTTTTTCTTCGCCGGTGACGGCGAGGAAGAGGAGGCTGCGCTTGGGGCGTTGGGCGGCGGGTTGGGCGGCGAAGGCTTGGGCGAGTTCGAGGAGGACGGCGGTGCCGGTGGCGTTGTCGAGGGCGCCGTTGAAGATCTGGTCGCCGGTGAGGTTGGGGTCGCGGCCGAGGTGGTCCCAGTGGGAGGTGTAGACGACGTATTCGGCGCGGAGGGAGGCGTCGGAGCCGGGGAGGAGGGCGATGACGTTTTTGGAGGCGACCTCGCGGGTGGTCTGGGTGATGGCGAAGGTGGCCTGGGCGGCGAGGGCGACGGGGCGGAAGGCTTTGGTGGCGGCGGCGGCCTTGAGCGTTTCGAAATTTTGTCCGGCGGCGGTGAGGAGCTGTTTGGTGGTGTCGAGGGTCAGCCAACCTTCGACGGCGACGCGGCCGGCGTTTTTGTCGGGGGTGACGAGGTCGAAGTTTTCGCGGCCCCAGCTGCCGCCGACGACGGCGAAGGGGTAGCCGGCGGGACCGGTTTCGTGGATGATGAGGCAGGCGGCGGCGCCTTTGGCGGAGGCGATCTCGTATTTGTAGGTCCAGCGGCCGTAGTAGGTCATCGCGCGGCCCTTGAACATCGTGTCGTCGGGTTTGCCGGACGCGTCGGTGACGGCGGGGTCGTTGATGAGCATGAGGACGGTCTTGCCGCGGACATCGAGGCCCTTGTAGTCATCCCAGCCATACTCGGGGGCGACGACGCCGTAGCCGACGAAGACGATGTCGCTGTTGTTCACGGCGACGGTGGGGGTGACGCGGCGGGAGAGGGCGACGTAGTCGACGGTGCCGGCGGGGGTGAGGGTTTTGCCGCCGGCGGAGAAGGTGGCGGTGGTTTGGGAAGTGAGGCCGACCATGGGGACGTTTTGGATGACCGTGCCGTCGGGGTTGCCGGGGGAGAGGCCGAGGGTGCGGAATTCGTGGACGAGGTAGGCGACGGTTTTGTCCTCGCCGGGGGAGGCGGGGGCGCGGAGGAGTTCGGGGAGGAGGGTGCCGCCGGCGTCGGAGTTGGTCATCACGATGGCGCCGCGGCCGAGGCGCGG
>CAJAYO010000718.1 GCA_903948415.1 uncultured Opitutia bacterium
CTGCGCGGATCTCGCGCATCTGGAGTTCTTGCCGCGGGGCGATGCGGCGTTGACGCGGCGGGCGACGAAGCACTCGCCGCTGCGGGCGGTGGTGGTCGAGTGGTCGCGCAGCCGCCTGCGCTATGAGCGGCAGGGCATCCTCGTGACCGAGGGGGCGGTGCGGCAGGCGGAGGGGGAGTGCCTGGCCGATGCGGCGGTGCGCGAGCGCCGGCGGGAGCGGGAAACGGCGCGGCGGGCGGCGGCCGAACCGGCCTATGTGGCGACGGTGACGGCGGCGTTGCGCGCGCAGTTTCCGGGGTGTCCGGCGGACGAGGCGGCGCGCATCGCGGAATGGACGGGCGAGAAGCATTTGGGGCGGGTGGGGCGGTCGGCGGCGGCCAAGGCCCTCGACCCCGCGGCTCTCGGGTTGGCCGTGATCGCGCGGATCCGGCACGAGCATACGAACTACGACGAGCGGCTGATGAGGCACGGGGATCGTCGGCGCGCGCGTCAGGAAGTCGCGGCCGACATCGACCGGGTCCTCGCGCAGTGGAGCGGGCGGTCGGTCTTGCCCGCGGCGGAGGCGTGATGCCCGCGATCCGCGATCACGAAGTGGGGGCGGTGGATTGGGGGGCGAGAACGGCGGTGCGGCAAAATTGGAACCGGGTTGCGAAACGAACGTCGGAGGGGCACAGTCCCGCTCCGCTCCACCGTATCCACTCCTCCTTGCTTCGTTCCCTTTCGCCATGACCACCCGTTTCACGACCAAGACCGTCGCCCTCTCCCTTGTGCTTTCGCTGTTGGCCGGGGCCGGACCCGCGGTGCACGCGGCCGAAAAAGGCAAGGCCAAGGACAAGGAAAAAGCCGAACAGCGCGCGCCGCTCGTGCTGAGCACCGAGGCCACGGCGCCCAACCGCGACCGGGCGGACCGCCCGAGTTACGCGGCGGTCGTCAAGCGGGCCGCGCCGAGCGTGGTCGCCGTCATCGCCAACCGCAAAGAGCGGCCGGCCGCGGCGATGGCCACGCCGAATCTCGAGGAGTTGTTGCAACGCGGATTTCCCGGCATGCCGGGACCGCGGCCGCGGCGGCCGTTGCCGCCGTCGGGGCCCCGGCCCGTGGCGCCGGACGCGGCGGCGCCGACGGCCGGTCCCGCTTCGGGGGTGATCATTTCGGCGGACGGCTATGTGTTGACGAACGCGCATGTGATCGAGGGGGCGGAGGAGGTGAAGGTGGCGATGGGCGAGCCGCGGAAGGAATACGTGGCGACGGTGGTCGGGCGCGATGCGCGGTCGGACGTCGCGTTGCTCAAGATCGATGCGAGCGGGCTTGTGCCGGTGACGTTGGGCGACAGCGACCAGCTGGAGCTGGGCGACGTGGTGCTCGCGCTCGGCAATCCGGCGGGGCGCGGGCTGACGGTGAGCCGCGGGATCGCGAGTGCGCTGGGCCGGGAGGGGGCGGGCGACGGCACGGAAGATTTTCTCCAGACGGATGCGGCGATCAATCCGGGTAACTCGGGCGGGGCGCTGCTCGACAGCGACGGCCGGCTGATCGGGCTCGCGACGGCGCGGGCGCAGCGCGACGACGGCAACGCGGGGCTGGGCTTCGCGGTGCCGGTGAATCTTGCGCGCTTTGTCGCGGAGCAACTCGTGAAGAACGGCCGGGTGGAGCGCGCGCTCCTCGGGGTGGAGACGCAACCGCTGGAGCCGGATTTGGTGGCGGCGTTCAACGTGAAGCAGGGCGCCCTGATCAGCGAAGTGCGGGCGGGCGGGCCGGCCGACAAGGGCGGGCTCAAGGGCGGCGATGTCGTGACGCGTGTCGGGGCGACCGAGATCAAGGACCCCCGCCAGTTGCAGCAGATGATTGCGCGGTTCGCGCCGGGCACGGAAGTGACGATCGCCTATGTGCGCGACGGCAAGACGGCGGAGACGACGGTGAAGCTCGGGACGGCGTCGGCCGACAAGGCGGCGAACAACACCGAGGGGACGGGCGATATCGCCGACACCGAGGGCGTGTTGGACGATGTGTCGATCGACGAAGTTTCGCCCGAGATTCGCGAGCAGCTCAACGTGCCGACGCGCATCCAGGGTGTGTTTGTGACGGGGGTGGCGCCGGGCGGTCCGTCGGCGCGGGCGGGCATCCAGCCGGGGGACATCATTCTGGAGCTTGACCGTCGCCCCGCGCGCACGGTGGAGGAAGCCGTGAAGCTGAGCGAAGAGATCAAGGGACCGAAGATTTTGGTGCAGCTCTGGCGGGAAGGCCGCGTGCGGTTGCTCGTGGTGGACGAGTCGAAGAAGTAGGCCGGGCCGAGCGGGGCGCCGGCTGCCGGCGGGATCAGCCCGCGATCGCGTGGGCGAGGGTGCGGAGGAGGGTGGCGATGTCGAAAGGCTTGGGCAGCGCGGCGCGGAAGCCGTGCTGCGCGTAGTGGCGGAGGACCGCTTCCTGCGCGTAGCCGCTCATCACGACGGCTTTCACCGCGGGGTCGAGTTGGAGCAGGGCCTGCATCGTCTCGCGTCCGCCGAGGCCGCCGCGCACGGTCAGGTCGAGGAGGACGGCATCGAAGGGGCGGCCGGCGGTTTGGGCTGAGCGGTAGAGCTCGATCGCGGTGCCGCCCTCGGCGGCGAGGGCCACCTCGTAGCCGGCCTGCTCCAGGGCCAGTTGCACCGTTTCCCGCAGGCCGGCTTCGTCGTCCATCACGAGGAGACGGCCGGAGCAGGGCGCCGGATCGGCGGGGGCGGGCGGCGGTGGAGCGAGCGGGAGGCGGGTCGCGGGGAGATAGAGGTGGAAGGTCGTGCCCACGCCGGCGGTGGACTCGACGGTGAGGGCACCGCCGTGTTGGTGAACGATCGAGTGGCAGATGGTGAGACCGAGGCCCATGCCTTTCTGCACACCGCGCTCCTTGGTGGAGAAGTAGGGGTCGAAGATTTTCGGGAGCACGTCGGCGGGGATGCCGTGTCCGCGGTCGATGAAGTCGACGCGGACGTAGGGGCCGGCGGGCAGGGCGGCGACCTCGTCGGGGCGCAGCGCGGCGTTTTCCGCGCGGACGGTGATCGTGCCGCCGGCGGGCAGGGCTTCGCGGGCGTTGAGGACGAGGTTGCCGATCACGCGCTCGATCTGGCCGGCGTCGATCTCGGTGGGCGCGAGATCGGGGGCGACGGAGATTTCGGCTTGGACGTTGCTGCCGCTCAGCGCGAGCGAGACGGCACGATGGAGCAGGTCGGCGAGGTCCGCCGGTGCGCGGGTGGAGCCGCCGCCGCGGGCGAAGGTGATGAGTTGCTGCGTGAGGGTCTTGGCGGCGGCGCCGGCGGACTTGATGGATTCGAGGTAGCGGACGTTTTCCGGGGAGTTGCGCTGGGTGAGCAGGACCATGTCGACGCTCAGGACCATCGTCGCGAGGAGGTTGTTGAAATCGTGGGCGATGCCGCCGGCGAGGATGCCGGTCGATTCGAGTTTGCTCAGAATGAGCTGGTCGGCGGCCGCCTGTTTCTGGCCGGTGAGGTCGCGGACGGCGGCGATGCGGGCGGGCTGGCCGTTGAAGGTGCAGGGCTGGCTGGAAATCTCCACGGGGATCTGCGTGCCGTCCTTGCGCAGGCCACGGATTTCGTGGGGAGCGTTTTCCCCGGCCTGCATGGCGGCGGTGAGATCGGACCGAAAAGCGGGCGTGGTGAGGTCGAGCAAGGACTTGCCGACGAGTTCGGCGGGGGTGAAGCCGAAGGTGGCGGCGAAAGGGGGGGTGGCCAGGGCGATGATGCCGTTCCGATGGATGACCCAGCCTTCGAAGGCGGAGTCGACGAGCTTGTGGAACCGTTCTTCGCTTTCGTGGAGGGCTTGGGCTTGGCGCGAGACGCGGGCGAGCATGTGGCGCTGCCACCAGATGATGAGAACGATGGCGAGGAGCCCGAGCCCGATGGGTTGGGCGTAGGGGCGGAGATCGGCGAGGCGGATGGGGTGGGGTTCGATCGGGCCGATCCACTTGTCGTAGAGTTTGTCGAACGTGCCGTTGTGGCGGACGGTGGCCAGGGCGTCGTTGAGGCGGGTGAGGGTCGCGGTGTCGCCCTTGTGCACGGCGAAGCGAAAGTAGTGGACGATTTCGTCGACGAACTCGCGGCGCAGACCGTGGTCGTTGGAGACGTATTTGCCGTCCAGGCCCCAGACGAGAAGGGTGCCGTCGATTTCCCCGCGGTGGGTGGCGTCGAGCGCGGCCTGGGGGCTGTCGAAGGGTTTGATGGTCCCGCCCCACCCGCCGTGGGCGCGGGCGTTGCTGAGGGAGATGCTGCCGCTGAGCGTGCCGATGGTTTTGCCGGCGAAGTCGGCGGTGGTCAAAATGGGCGGGCGGTCACTGCGCTGGTAAACGACGCCGTGCACGTAGGCGTGGCTGATGGAAAAATCCATGTCGCGCAGGCGCTCGTCGGTCATGGCGACGTTGGCGAGCACGTCGAGCCGGCCGGCCCGGAAGTCCCGCATGAGGGTGCTCCACGACGCAGCGATGATTTCGAAGTCGGCCAGGCCCGCGCCGCCCATCGCCGTCAGCAGTTCGGCGGTGAAGCCGGTCGGCCGGCCGGTGGCGTCGACGAAGGAGATGGGGTGGTCGGCCCGTTCCACGCCGATGCGCAGGCGTGGCGCCGCCGCGGCGAGGGTGGCAAAACCCAAGGCGAGGAAGAAACAGAGGAAAGGCAGGCGCATGGGAAAATCGGAGTGACGCGGTTGGGCCGAGGCGACGGTCGGACCCTCCGCGTGGCCATCATGCCGCACGATTTGACCCGAACCGTCGAGCGCATAGCGGCGGTCCGGCAGGGCGGTGGGCGGAAGTGCCGCGGGTGGGCGGGGGAGCGCCGGCCGCGCGCCTCGGGGGCGATCAGGGCACGGTGGGGCGCGGGCGCACGGGCACGTGGACTTCGAACCGTTTCAGAAACGGGGGCACGTAGGGCGCGTTCCAATAGACGCCGTAGGGCGCGCCGGCGGCCTCGACGTCGGGCCGGGCGGCGAGCCAGGCGAGGAGGAGGTCGCGGGCCCGCTCGAAATTTGCGCGCGAGTAGCCGCCGCGTTCGCCCCGACTGGCCACGCGGCGCTCGGGCACGGTGACGACTTCGACGCCGGCTTCGTTGCCGGCGACCTTGGTGCGCTCGCTTTCGGCGACCCAGAAGAACATCGCGGCGGAGTCCACGCGGGCCTCGACGGGCGTGGTCATGGCGATGTTGTGTTTGGAGATGTAGCGGAAGAGCGGGCCGAAGAGGTTGTCGGCGCCGTCGAAATAATTGCCGCGGCCGGAGGACTGGAGGAGGACGCCGGCGGGGAGCGTTTTCAGCTCGGAGGTGCCGGCGGGGGTGGGCGGGAAAGCTTCCTTGGCGGACATGGCGAGAGCGGTGGAGAGAAGGGCGAAGACGACGAGGAACCGGCGCATGGCGACAAGCAAGCGCAGTGCGGTCAGGATGGCAAACCGGCGGAAGATTCGTTTCGTGGGGGGACCCATGCGCCTCATCGATCTCTCGCAGCCGCTTTACGACGACGCGCCGAATTGCCCGGTGCACCCGCCCGTGGCGTTTAGGCGCACGGCGGATCATGCGGCGGGCGGTTGGCGGATGGAGGAGATCGCGATGGCGACGCACACGGGCAGCCATGTGGACGCGCCGCTGCACAAGATCGCGGGCGGGCGGAGCATCGACGCGCTGCCGCTGGAGACGTTCGTCGGGCCGGCGCATCTCGCGGATTTGCGCGGGCTGGCGGCGGATGCGGCGATCGGGCCGGAGGTGCTGGCGCGGGCACTACACGGGCGGATCGCGGGCGAGATCGTGCTGCTCGCGACGGGGTGGGGCGACCGGCGGGCGAAGACGGACGAGTGGCTGCGGCACTCGCCCTTTGTCGATCCGGCGGGCGCGCGGTGGCTGGTGGGCCGTGGCGTGCGGGGCGTGGGCATCGACCATTATTCGATCGGCGGGAGCGGAGAAACGAATGCGGAGACGCACACGATTCTGCTCGGGTCGGGGATTTGGGTGGTGGAGGAACTGAAGTTTCCGGCCGAGGTGTGGGAGTTGCCGCAGCCGGTGAAGTTTTGGGCGTTACCGATGAACTGGCCGGGGTGTTCGGGGGCGTTTTGTCGGCCGGTGATCGAGGTGGGGTGAGGCGGGCGGGGCTGTTCGCGAAAAAAATGGGTGGGTGAATCCGATTTTGGCGAGTGCGACGCTGGTGCGGGTGTTTTTCCTCGGGTGGCGGTTTATGGGCGGTGGACGGCGCTGGCGGCGGAGCGGGGCACGCCGTTGGCGGGGGTGTTGTTCGCGGGCCTGGCGACGCCGCGGGTGCTGCTCCATTTGTCGTATGATTTCGGGCCGGCGGGCTCGCGGAGATTTTTCCGGAGAAACGCACCGAGCTGTTCGAGTGCGCGCACCGCGCGGTGTGTCTCACGCCGGCGGCGCCGGAAACGCGTCCGGCGGCGGCGCTCAGTAGCGCTGGCCGATTTTTTTATAGACGAAACTCATCAACCACGCGGGACCGATGAGCAGGAAGACGAGGTCTTTGAAGAACGCCGGTTTCTTGCCCTCGATCCGGTGGCCGATGAACTGGCCGATCCAGGCGAGGACGAAGAGCACCGCGCAGATTTTCCAGACGGGGAAAACGTCGGAGAGTTCGATCGCGACGATGGTGCAGTAGCACATCGCCATGAAGAAAAGGAGGCCCGCGCTGAGGCGCGGCGAGAGGCGGACGTAGAAAAGGGAGGCCGCGAAAATGGCGACGAGCGCCCAGTTGAAGCCTGGCACTTCCTCGGCCAGCACGTCGGGCGCCGGGAGGCTCCAGATGAAGCCGAGCACGCTGAAGGAAATCAGGGGCACGCAGATCCAGTGGATCCGTTCGTTGGTGTGGTCCTGGTGGCTGTCGCCATAGTCGGCGAACCATTGGTCGGCGGATTTTTTCTCGGACATGGGCGCGCAGCGGGTTGGCGGGGAGGAGAGCGCGGCGGGGCGACGGGGTCAATCTCGCGGGCCGCGCCGCCGCGGGTCCGGGCGGGCGCGCGGTGGTCGGTGGCGGGAGATCACGCTGGCGATTTGGACAAACGTGCGGAGGGTGCGGGCGATGAAGCCAATCCGCCGTTCGCTGGTCGCATGGGAGATGGTCCTCCTCTTTGCTTCGATTTTCGTCTTTCGGAGCGCCTGGACCTTGTTGGATCGGTGGGCTTGGGCGGGACAAACCACGGGGCTCATCACGCTGCTCCTGATCGGCAGCGCCGTGTCGCTCGTGGCTTTCCGGGCCATCAACAAATCCTAACCGGGATATTTCACACCCAACTTGATCAAACCGATTTCACAGAGGACACGGAGCCCAGGCCACAGAGCTCAC
>CAJAYO010000719.1 GCA_903948415.1 uncultured Opitutia bacterium
CGGTCGGCGTTCATCACCTTGGTCCAGGCTGCCACGAAGTCGTGGACGAACTTCGCCGGCGCGTCGCTCGCGGCATAGACTTCGGCCAAGGCCCGCAGCTGCGAGTTCGAGCCGAACACCAGGTCGACGCGGGTGGCGGTCCACTTCACGTCGCCGGTGGCACGGTCGCGAACTTCGAACAGCTCCTCGGCGGGTGAGGTCGCCTTCACGACGTTGGCCGGGTCGAGCAGGTTGACGAAGAAATCGGTGGTGAGCGTCTCCGGGCGGCGGGTGAAGACACCGTGCGGGGACTTGCCGAGGTTCGCATCGAGCACGCGCAGGCCGCCGATGAGCACCGTCATCTCCGGTGCCGTCAGCCCGAGCAACTGGGCCTTGTCCACGAGGAGCTGCTCCGCGGGGAGCGTGTAGCGCGTCTTGAGGTAGTTGCGGAAACCGTCGGCGGTCGGCTCGAGCACGGCGAACGACGCGACGTCGGTCTGCTCCTGCGCGGCGTCCATCCGCCCGGGGGTGAAGGGAACGGCGACGTCGTGTCCGGCTTTTTTCGCGGCGTGTTCGACGGCGGCGCAACCGCCGAGGACGATGAGATCGGCGAGGGAAACCTGCTTGCCGCCGAGGGCGCGGGCGTTGAATGCGTGCCGGATGCCTTCGAGGGCCTTGAGCACCTTGGCGAGGCGGGCCGGTTGGTTGGCCTCCCAGTCCTTCTGCGGCGCGAGGCGGATGCGCGCGCCGTTGGCGCCGCCGCGCTTGTCGGAGCCGCGGTAGGTCGAAGCCGACGCCCAGGCGGTGGCCACGAGTTCCGCAATCGACAGGCCCGAGGCGAGGATCAAGGCCTTGAGGCCGGCGACGTCCGCACCGTCAACCAGCGGGTGATTCACCGCGGGAATCGGATCCTGCCAGAGGAGGTTTTCGGCCGGAACTTCCGCCCCGAGATAGAGGGCCTTCGGGCCCATGTCGCGGTGGGTCAGCTTGAACCAGGCGCGGGCAAACGCGGCGGCGAATTGGTCCGGGTGAGCCAAAAAGCGGCGGGAGATTTGCTCGTAGGCGGGATCGACGCGCAGGGCGATGTCGGTCGTCAACATCGTTGGCCGGTGCTTCTTCGCGGCATCATACGCATCCGGGACGGTGGCAGCCGCGTCCTTGGCGACCCACTGGTGGGCGCCGGCCGGGCTTTTCATCAGTTCCCATTCGTAGCCGAGCAAATTCTCAAAGTAGTTGTTGCTCCATTGGGTCGGCGTGGTCGTCCAGATGACTTCGATACCGCTGGTGATGGTATGGGCGCCCTTGCCGCTGCCGTAGCTGTTCGCCCAACCCAGACCCTGCTCGGCCAGGCCGGCGGCTTCGGGCTCGGGTCCGACGTGGGAGGCGGGGGCGGCGCCGTGAGTCTTGCCGAAGGTGTGGCCGCCGGCGATGAGGGCGACGGTCTCCTCGTCGTTCATCGCCATGCGCGCGAAGGTTTCGCGGATGTCTTTCGCCGAGGCGAGCGGGTCGGGGTGGCCGTTCGGTCCCTCGGGGTTGACGTAGATCAGGCCCATTTGCACCGCCGCGAGCGGGTTCTCGAGGTCGCGGTCACCCGCGTAACGCTTGTCGCCCAGCCAGGTGTTCTCGGAACCCCAATACACGTCCTCCTCCGGTTCCCACACGTCGGTGCGGCCGCCGCCGAAGCCGAAGGTTTTGAAGCCCATCGACTCGAGCGCACAATTGCCGGTGAGGATCATCAGGTCGGCCCAGGAAATTTTCTGACCGTACTTTTGCTTGAGCGGCCAGAGCAGCCGGCGCGCCTTGTCCAGATTGGTATTGTCCGGCCAACTGTTGAGGGGCGCAAAACGCTGCTGGCCGGCGCCGGCGCCGCCGCGACCGTCGCCCGTGCGGTAGGTGCCCGCACTGTGCCAGGCCATGCGGATGAAAAAGGGTCCATAATGCCCGAAGTCCGCGGGCCACCAGTCCTGCGAGTCCGTCATCAGCGCGCAGAGGTCCCGCTTCAGGGCCGGCAGATCGAGCTGCTTGAACGCCGCCGCGTAGTCGAAGTCCGCCCCCATCGGATCCGCCAGGTCGGACTGCTGGTGAAGCATTTTGAGATTGAGCTGGTTGGGCCACCAGTCGCGGTTGGACCGGCCGCCCGCGCTCGTGGGCGTGGCCTTCGGGGTGCTGCTGTGCAGGTGGGGAAACGGACATTTGCCGCCGGTGCTTCCAGTTTGATTTTCCATGGCTTGAATGATTTCGGGTGAGGGAGCTGAACGAGTGGTTGGTTTCGAAAACCGGCCCTAACGTTGCCAGCCGGCATGGGCCGCGGCAACCCTTGGGAAAACGACGGCAGTGAGCATTGCCAGGGACGGCGGGGGCGGGGCCGACAGGTGGGCGGCCCTATCACGCTGCGCCGCTCCACGCTCGCCCAAGGCCAATTCGGCCAACCGGCGGGCGAGACGGTGTCTCTCCGCGGGAGTCGCGATGCGGAGAGAGTCGGGGAATCTGTTCATAGGGCGGGGGGAGCGTATCAGCTCGCGTCATAGGTGCGAAATATTAATAAACGCTGGCAGTAATAGGAAAAAACTATGGAGCTCCATCAACTGCGCTACTTTCTCGCGGTGGCCCGCACGAAAAATTTCAGCCGGGCGGCGGAGCAGTGCCACGTGGCCCAGCCCTCGCTGAGCCAGCAGATCATCAAACTGGAGGACGAGCTGGGCGAAAAACTCTTCGCGCGCACGAAGCGCGAGGTGGCGCTCACGCCGGCGGGGGACCTGTTGCGGACGCACGCGGAACGGGTGCTCGCGGAAGTGGAGCTGGCCTGCGACGGCGTGCGCGAAATGCGCGGGCTGGTCCGGGGGAAGGTGACGCTCGGGGTGCTGCCGACGGTGGCGCCCTATGTCCTGCCGCAGCGGTTGCGCGCGTTTTCCATGAAATTTCCCGCGGTGGAGGTCGTGGTGCACGAGGACACGACCGATCAGCTGGCGGCGGCGCTGCTCGCGAAGGAAGTCGATCTGGCGCTCGTCAGCCTGCCGGTGGAGCGGGCGGGCTTGGTGGCGGAGGCGTTTTTCGACGAGCCGCTGCTCGTGGCCCTGCCGGCGGGGCACGCGCTGGCGCGGAAGCAGCGGCTGGAGCTCGACGATCTGGAGCGGGAGGCATTCATTTTGATGAAGGAAGGACACTGCCTCGCCGGGCAGGCGCTGCAGTTTTGCCGGCTCAACGGCTTCGCCCCGCGCGTGAGTTTTCGCAGCGCGCAGATCGAGACCGTGCTGGCCTTTGTCGCGAAGGGTTGGGGCGTGTCGGTCGTGCCCGCGATGGCGTGCGGGCGGCCGATGCCGGGCGTGCGCTACCGGGCGCTCGCGGGCATGACGCGGTCGATCGGAATCATTTACCGCGAGGCCCGGGGCCTGAGCCACGCGGGCCGGGCGCTGGCAGATTTCCTGCGGCCGGAGCCTCAGAACTCCGCCGTGCCCGGCGTGCGCGCGAACGGGATCACGTCGCGGATGTTCGCCACGCCCGTCACGAACATCAGCATGCGTTCGAAGCCGAGGCCGAAGCCGGCGTGCGGCACCGTGCCGTAGCGGCGCAGGTCCAGATACCACCAGTAGGCCTGCTCGTCGAGGTGGTGGAGCGCCATGCCCTCGCGGAGCTTGTCGAGCCGCTCCTCGCGTTGGCTGCCACCGATAATCTCCCCGATGCCGGGCACGAGCAGATCCATCGCGGCCACGGTCTGGCGGTCGGCCGCGCAACCGTCGGTCTGGCGCATGTAGAAGGCTTTGATCGCCCGCGGATAGTTATAGACGGTGACGGGACACTTGAAGTGTTCCTCGGTGAGATAGCGCTCGTGCTCGGACTGGAGATTCGCGCCCCAGGAAATCGGGTGCTCCCACGTCTTGCCGCTCTTCGCGAGGATCTCGACCGCATCGGTGTAGCTGCAACGCACAAAGGGTTTCTCCAGCACGAAGTCGAGGCGCGCGAGCAGCTCCTTGTCGACGAACTTGCCGAAGAACTCGAGGTCGGCCGCGCAGTGCGTCTTCGCGTCGCGGATGAGGTATTTCACGAATTCCTCGGCGAGCGTCATGTCGCCCTCAAGATCGCAGAACGCCACCTCGGGCTCGATCATCCAAAACTCCGAGGCGTGGCGCGAGGTGTGGGAATTCTCCGCGCGGAACGTCGGGCCGAACGTGTAGACATTCGAAAGCGCCGTCGCAAAAATTTCCGCCTCCAGCTGGCCGCTCACGGTGAGAAAGGTTTTCTTGGCAAAAAAATCTTTCGTGACGTCGACCGCGCCGTCTTCCGTCATCGGCGGATGCGCCAAATCGAGGGTCGTCACGCGGAACATGTCGCCCGCGCCCTCGGCGTCGCTGGCCGTGATGATCGGCGTGTGCACGTAGTGGAAATTCCGCTCCTGGAAAAACTGGTGCACCGCGTAGGCGAGCCGGCTGCGCACGCGGAAGACCGCGCCGAACAGATTCGAGCGCGGGCGCAGGTGCGCAATCTCGCGGAGAAACTCCAGCGTGTGGCCTTTTTTCTGGAGCGGGTAGGTCGCATCGGCGAGGCCGATGACCGTCACCGACTCGGCGATCACTTCCCACTTCTGGCCCTGGCCCTGCGAGGGCACGAGCTTGCCGCGGATCTCGACCGCCGCGCCGGTGTGCGCGTGGAGAATTTCCGTCGTGTAGTTGGGGAGCTTGGCGTCGGCGATGACCTGGATGCCCTTGAGGCAGGAGCCGTCGTTGAGCTCGATGAAGGAGAAGGCCTTCGCGTCGCGGCGGGTGCGGACCCAGCCTTGGAGGAAAATGGCGTCGTTGGGGCCGGTGGCGTCGAGGGCGTGTTTGACGAGAGTGCGTGACATGGAGGTTTTTGTTACCCGCCACGAAGCGCGGCGCACGGCACGGTGGCAAATCCGGAAACGCAGCACCGCGGGCCAAGGAGCGGCGGTTTTCCAACCGCCGTCCGGGCGCTTGGAAAAGCGCCCCTCCGTCCTGAGCCCTCCGCCTTGCTGCTTGGCGTGGCCTCAATTTTGCGAATACTCACGCCCCATGTATGACTTTCCCCTCAACGGCGCGCAGAAATCTCATCTCCGCGGCCTGGGCCAAAAACTCGATGCCACGCTGAAGATCGGCAAGGGCGGGCTCACGCCGGCCTTTTTTGTCGAGCTGAACAAAATCCTGCGGGCCCACGAGCTCGTGAAGCTGCGTTTCCTCGGCGCCGAGCGCGACGAACGCGAGGTGCTGAGCGCCCAGATCGCCGACGAAGGCCGCTGCGTGTGCGTCGGCGGTGTGGGCCACACCGCGCTGTTCTACCGGCAGAACCCCGACCCGACGGCGCGCACCGTGGTGCTGCCGTAAGGTGGGGCGGACTTCAGTCCGCCTTTTTCACGCGCGGGACGTTCCAATCGGGGGAGGACTGAAATCCGCCCGCCCGGTTCGTCCTGCTCAGAACGGATACGCCACGTCCGAGTGCTTGCCCGCGAAGTGGAGGATCCGGTTCGCCGCCGCGCCGACCGGGTAGTTCGACTCCTTTTCCTTCAGCACGAGCTGGCGGTCGGTTTCGCCGCTCGCGGGGTTCACGCCGACGATCCCGCTGTTCGTTTCCCCCTTCGTGCGCACGTGGGCGTAAGCTGCGGACGACTTCACGCCGCCGGCGCGTTTGGCGAGTTTCTCGGTGTAGCGGTTGTCGCGGCGAGGTTGCCGTGGATCCTGTTCACCCCGCTGCTGTAGCCGCTCAAGCCCAGGCCGCCGCTGGCCGCGACCTGGCCGTTGCGCTAAACCGCCGCCGCCGCGGTCACCGCAAACATCGCGATATTCGCCAACACATCGCTCGGGGCCGCGTAAAACCGTGACCAATCCGAGGTCTGGGTCTTCGGATCGAACCCGAACAGCTTGCCCTGCACGAACACCCGCCCGTTGGTCACGCTCACGGCCACCAGCACGTCGAGGAGACCTTTGTTCGCGGACATCACACGTTTCGTCGCCCGCCGCCACGGCCTCCGCGCCGTCCTCGTCGTCCCGCACGGCAACAGCCCCGAAAAAACGCCGCGAGGCGCGACCTCGGTGCCGCGCGAGTCGAGCACGGCGACGATTTTCAGTCCGCCCTCGAATACTCGCAGCGGCTCGCCGCCAACCGGGGACTCTTTCCTGAGCCGTCGAGGGACCGCGCGCTGATTCCCGGCGTGGCGACTTACGCGCTGGAGATTTTCCGTCACGCACCCGCGCGGGATGTCGTTTACGTGCCCATCGGCCTGGGCTCGGTCATTTGCGGCGTGATCGCCGCGCGCGACGCCCCCGGCCTGCGCACGCGCGTGGTCGGCGGCGTCTCGGACCGCGCCCCGATGTCTGCGCTGTCGTTCGCCGCCGGCCGCGTCTGCCGCACGCCGCCCGCGGGCGCCCTGCAGCGCGAACGCGGGTCGCTGGCCGGCAAGCGCACCGAGCACATCCTCTCCGGCAGCAACGTCGACCGGGCCATGTTTGCCTGCGGGTTGGCCGCCTCCTGCAGGGAACCGCGGCCCGCCGCCCCACCGCGTTTCGCCGCGCCCTCCGCCGCACCCCATTCGGCGATTGCCCAGCCCCACGCCGCGCGCCTCACTCGCGCGATGCGCCTCTCTTCCCCGCTTTTCGCGGCTGTCGTGCTCGTCGCCGCCCCGTTCGCCGCCGCCCGCACCGTCCTCCACGTCGGCACGCTCATCGACAGCGTCGGCGACGCGCCGAAAAAG
>CAJAYO010000720.1 GCA_903948415.1 uncultured Opitutia bacterium
CAGGCCGCCCGCGCGCCCCAACAGCTGCACGGGAAAAACGCCCCGAAACCCGCGCCCCCCGAATCGGGCAAGCCGCTGTGGGACCAACCGCACTCGTCCTGACCCCCTGACTAGGACGGTCGGCGCGACACCGTCGCCGGTCTACGCGAACAGCTCGCGCACGGGTTTCCCCTTGCCGTCGCTCGTCACGTAAAACGGCCGCTTCTCCACGTCGTAACCGTGGTTGGGCGGTATCCCCATCGCGCGGTAGATCGTCGCGTGCAGATCGGAAATCGTCACCGGATCCTTGATCGTCCGGCACGGGCGTTCGTCCGCCGTGATGCCGTGCACGTGACCGCGTTTCATGCCGCCGCCAAACAGCAGCACGCTGCCCGCCGCCGTGAAATGCCGGTGCATGCCGTAGAATTTTTCGTCGTTGATCACCGTCGGCACGACCACCTGGTCCTTCACTGCTTTCTCCGGTTTTCCCTCCAGCATCATGTCGCGGCTGAACTCGCTCGCGACCACGACCAGCGTGCGGTCGAGCAACCCACGCTCGTCCAGATCGCGCACCAGCTGCGCGATGGGCGCATCAATCATCTGCTTCATCCCCACCAGGCGAGCGTGACCGTTCTCGTGCGTGTCCCAGTTGAGAAACGGAATGTATTCCGTCGTCACCTCGATGAAGCGCGCGCCCGCTTCGCACAACCGCCGGGCGAGGAGGCAGCCGAGCCCGAAGCGGCCGACCATGCTCTCCTCATACTTCGCCCCAAAGCGGTCCCGCGGCGCGTCGAAGCGCATCCCCGGCTCAAACGCGGGAAAATATTTCCGCGTGCGCTCGAGCGGCTCCAGCGCGAGATCGAACGCCTTCGCCGCCGGCGAGCTGAGCAGCCGGTGCGCGTTGTCCATCGCCCGCAACAGCGATTCCTTTTGATAACCGCTCCCGTCGCGCCCGAGCGGACTCGCTTCGAGGAGCTTCCGGTAAAACGCGTCGCGGTTCTCGAACCGCCCCGGGCTCATCCCGGCCGGCGGCCGCACGGCGTCGGCCGCCTGCTCCGGAAACGCGACATTGAACGGACCGTATTCGCTCCCGAGAAATCCCGCCGTCGTGAACGCCTTCAGCTCCTCGCCTTCGCCGAGGTCAAAGCGCTGCCCGATGTTGATAAACGCCGGCATCGCCGGATCGAGCGGCCCGAGGGCGCGCGCCATCCACGCGCCGAGGTGCGGCGCGGCCACCGTCTGCGGCGGCACGTAGCCGGTGTGCCAGTTGAACTGGTGCCGCGAGTGCAAAATGAAACCGAGGTCCGCCGCCTGCATGCCGCGCACCAGCGTCCCGCGGTCCATCACCGATGCGAGCTGCTCCAGGCCCGCCGAAAACCGCACGCCATCGACCGCCGTCGGGATCGAGGGAAACGTGCTGAGCACTTCGTTCGGATTCAGTCCCGCCGCGTAGGGCGTGTAACGCTTCGGATCGAACGTCTCGGTGTGGGCCATCCCGCCGGCCATCCACAGCACGATCACGCGGTCCGCCGTCGGCGCGATTTTCGCCACCACCTGCTCGGCGAACAACGACCGCGGCGCCCCCGCCGCGAGGGCGGCGAGCGTCGCCGTCGACGCCGTCTTCAAAAAATCGCGCCGCGAACGGAGCGCGGGGTGGGCCCGACGGAAAGCGTGCTGGGCGGTGAGGCGGTGGAGGTTCATGGCGGAGCGGGCGAAAAAAGGCGGCTCAGTGGATCAGTTGAAATTCGGGCAACATGGCGAGCGCCCAGAGCAAATCCTGCACGCCGGCGGAACTCGCGGGCGATCCGACCAGCGCCTCCGCCGCGGCGAGCTCGGCCGGCGTCGGCGGACGGCTCAGCGCGTGCCGGTAGAGCGAGGTGACGAGCGTCGCCGCAGTCGTTTTCGCCGGCGCGTCGGCGAGAATTTTTTCCGCCGCCTGCTGCAGGAGCCCGGCCAGCGTGCTCCCGTTGGTCAGCTCCAGCGCCTGCAACGTCGTCGCCGTGCCCTGCCGCACCGTCATGACCTGCTCGCGATTCGGCCGGCCGAGCGCCGCCATCAGCGGATCGGCG
>CAJAYO010000721.1 GCA_903948415.1 uncultured Opitutia bacterium
GGCAGCACCGGCGCCACGACCCACAATCCCGGCACGCTCGGCAGCGGCTGGCTCGAACGCTTCGGCATCCCCGCCGCCGTCCTCGAATTCAACGCCCACTGGATCGCCGGAAAACAAAAAGCCCCCCTCGGCGCCGACTGGCAGGAACTCGGCCGCGCCCTCCCCGCCGTCTTCGCCGACTACTTCGCTTCCCCGGGCCGCGCTCCCTGAGCCCTCACGGCAACATCTTTCATCTTAGCCATGAATCGCCGCCGCTTCCTCTCCGCTTCTGTCACCGCCGCCGCGTCCGCCCCCTTGCTCGTCCGTGGCGCCACCGCACCGGCCGCCGCACCCGGCACGTTCGCCGAACCCGCCCGCGCCGTCCCGCTCGCCGGCGAGGCCGATGTGATCGTCTGCGGCGCCGGTCCCGCCGGTGTCACCGCCGCCATCACCGCCGCGCGCGCCGGCGCCCGGGTGCAACTGCTCGAAACCCACGGCGCCCTCGGCGGCGTGTGGACGTCTTCACTCCTCGGCTACCTCCTGGATTTCGACAAACCCGGCTTCAACCAGGAACTCGTGCGCAAACTCGACGCCCGCGACGCCCGCCGTATCCCGAGCAAGTCCGCGATGACCTATGAGCCCGAGGAAATGAAAGTCCTCCTCGACGAACTCTGTCTCGCCGCCGGCGTTAAGATTCAACTCCACACCCGCGTCGTCGCCGCCTACCGCGACGGCCGTCGCCTCTCCACCGTCGTCACCGAATCGAAATCCGGCCGCCAGGCGTGGCGCGCCCCCGTGTTCATCGACGCCACCGGCGACGGCGACCTCGGCGCCCTCGCCGGCTGCGAATGGGAAACCGGCGAAACCAAGGAGTGCCCCTGCCAGCCGCTCTCGATGTGCGCGCTCCTCGTCGTCCAAGACCACACCGCCCTCGCGCCCTATATCCATCGCGAACAAGGCACGGACACCACCGCCACCAAGCGTGCCTTCCGCGCCGAGATCATCCGCGGCGGCGTCACGCCCTCCTACGCGATGCCCACGCTCTTCCCCATCCGCGACAATCTGCTCCTCGCGATGATGAACCACGAATACGGCGTGCTCGCCTTCGACGCCGCCCAAGTCTCTGCCGCCACGATCCGCGCCCGCGCCGAACTCCACGCCATCGTGCGCGGCCTCCGCCAACTCGGCGGCCCTTGGGAAGGCATCCAGATCGCCGCCACCCCCGCGCAGATCGGCGTCCGCGACGGCCGCCGCATCCGCGGCCGCTATATCGTTGGGCGCGACGACCTCGTCACCGGCGCCCGCCACGCCGATGCCGTCGTGCGCCCCGCGTTCCCCGTCGACATCCACGCCTATGACAAAACGCACGCCGGCGGCGGCTACACCAACAGCGGAGTGAAGATGAAACCCTACGACATTCCGCTCCGCGCCCCGATGGCCCGCGAAGTCGACGGTCTCATGATGGCCGGCCGCTGCATCAGCGGCGACTTCATCGCCCACGCCAGCTACCGCGTCACCGGCAACGCCGTCGCCATGGGCGAGGCCGCCGGCGCCACCGCCGCCCTCGCCGCCCAAACCAAGCGTCTCCCGCACGAAGTGCCGTGGGCCGAAGCTGTCGTCGTCCGCGACCGGACCCGCGAGCACCTCTGAAACCCGTGCCGCCCATTTTTGCCGTTCCGTTCCCCGCGGTAACCGCGTAGCCGTCGTGCCTATGCAACGCCGCACGTTTCTCTCCGCCGCCGCGGCGTCCGCCGTGGTCGCCGCCGTCCGCGCCGCCACCCCCGCCACCCGCCCGCCGCGCATCGTGCTGCGCTCCTCCTGGCAGACCGTGAACATCGGCGACATCGGCCACACGCCCGGCGTGCTCGCGCTCCTCGAAAAATATTTCCCCGCTGCCGAGGTCATCCTCTGGCCCTCCACCGTCGCCGATGGCGTCGAGGCCATGCTGCTCCGCCGCTTCCCGAAACTCGTCATCACCCAGGACCGGAAGATCATCAACGCCTGCGATTTTCTCCTTCACGGCTCCGGCCCCTATCTCACCGCCTGGCGCGATGTCGCCGATTGGAAAACCAACGTCCGCAAACCCTACGGCGTTTACGGCATCACCATGGCCGCCGCCGGCGATCCCGGCCTGAAAATCATGCGCAACAACGGCCTCGACGCCGCCACGCGCGAGCTCCTCAACGGCGCCCGTTTCGTGTTCCTCCGCGACAGCGTTTCCCTCGGCGTGGTCAAAGCCGCCGGCGTCACTTCACCGGTCATCGAGTTTGGCCCCGACGGCGCCTTTGCCGCCGACGTCCGCGACGATCCCACCGCCACCGCCTTTCTCCGGGCGCACGGTCTCGCCGACGGAAAATTTCTCTGCTGCATCCCCAATCTCCGCAACGCCCCCTACTGGCGCATCAAGCCCGGTTATGCGTTCGACG
Source organism: uncultured Opitutia bacterium (assembly GCA_903948415.1). Classification (GTDB taxonomy): domain Bacteria; phylum Verrucomicrobiota; class Verrucomicrobiia; order Opitutales; family Opitutaceae; genus GAS368. Next base: position 2,406 of record CAJAYO010000721.1, read on the forward strand.
AAGCCAAACACCGTCGCAACGTCGAGATGCAGGAGCACGACCACGCGCCGCTCCGCGCGGCCATCATCGCCGTCGTCCGCGCCACCGATCTCAATATCCTCGTCTGCCCCGAGGACTCCACGCAGATGGCCACCGGCAAGGAGCTGCTCGTCGATCCTCTCCCCGCCGATGTGAAACCACGCGTGGTCTGGCGCGAAAAATTCTGGCTCACCGACGAAGCCCTCAGCATCTATACGCGCAGCGCCGGTCTCTTCGGCAGCGAAATGCACAGCCCCATCATGTGCGTGGGCAACGGCATCCCCGCCATCGTCTGCCGCTTCGCCGAACAAACCTCAAAAGGTTTCATGTGGCGCGACATCGGTCTCGGCGACTGGCTCTTCGATCTCGACGACGCCGCCCAGCTGAAACGTGTCGCACCCGCCGTGCTGGCGATGGCGCAAGACCCCGCCGCCGCGAAAGCCCGGGCCGCCCGGGCCCGGGCCTTCGTTGCCCAACGCCAACGCGCCACGATCGCCATCCTCGCCCGTCAGTTCGCCTGATCGCCCCGTGGTCGCCTTTGCGCTGGCCCCACGCCCGCCCACCGGCATCGTCGCAGCTCTCCCCCGATGCTGAATTACCTCTGGCTCGCCCTTGTCCTCCTTGCCGCGATCATCGGAGCCGCCACCGGCCGGATCGCCGAAGTCACCGCCGGCGCCTTCCAGATGGCCGACACCGCGGTGATGAAAATCGCCCTCCCGCTCGTCGGCATCATGGCGCTCTGGCTCGGCCTCATGCGTCTCGCCGAACGCAGCGGTCTCGTCCAACAGCTCGCCCGCGCCCTCCGCCCCATCATGCGCCGGCTCTTCCCTGAGGTCCCGGTCGAACATCCCGCCATGGGCTCCATGGTGATGAACATGGCCGCCAATATGCTCGGCCTCTCCAACGCCGCCACCCCTCTCGGCCTGCGCGCCATGCGCGATCTCGAAACCCTCAACAAAACGCCCGGCACCGCGACCAACGCCATGTGCACGTTCCTCGCGATCAACACCAGCAGTATCCAGCTCATCCCCACCACCGCCATCGCCATCCTCGCCGCCCAGCAGTCCAAAGACCCCACCGCCATCGTCGGCACCGCCTTCCTCGCCACCATCTGCTCGACCATCGCCGGCGTGAGCGCCGTGAAATGGATGCAACGCTGGCGCATCTTCCGCATCCGCACCGAAGACGCGCCCGCCGCCGCTGCCCTCGCCCACCCCGCGTCGTCCCCCACCGCAGAATCCGCCCTGCCCTTCGAGCCCGCCCCGCTCACCGCCTGGGGCCGCGCCGCGCTGGGCCTCATGGCCGCCGGTTTCGCCGCGGTCCTCGCCTGGATGGTGATCGCCCCCGCCGGCTATCACGCCGCCACCGCCACGCTGCATACCCAAATTTTTCCGTCCCACGTCCCTTTACCCACGTGGGAGGACACCTCCGCGCAAAACATCGCCTTGCGCACGGTCGGCACCCTCTCGCTGCTCGCCGTGCCCTTTCTTCTCGTGCTGTTCCCGCTCTACGCCTCCCTCCGCGGCGTCAAAGTCTACGAGGAATTCGTCGAGGGCGCGAAGGAGGGCTTCCAAGTCGCCATCCGCATCATCCCCTTCCTCGTCGCGATTCTCGTCGCCATCGGCATGTTCCGCGGCGCCGGCGGCATCGAAGCGTTGAAGAGCGCCCTCGCCCCCTTGCTCACCCCGCTCGGCTTCCCCCCTGACCTGCTCCCGATGGTCCTCGTCCGCCCGCTCAGCGGCAGCGCCACCACCGCACTCTTCGCCGAACTCGTCCAACGCCTCGGCCCCGACGCCCTCACCACCCGCATGGCCGGCACCATTTTCGGCAGCACCGAGACGACGTTCTACGTCATCGCCGTCTACTTCGGCTCCGTCGCCGTCCGCCGCGCCCGCCACGCCGTCGCCGCCGGACTCGTCGCCGATTTCGTCGGCGTAGTCGCCTCCGTGATTATCTGCCAACTCATGTTCGGCTGACGTACCATCCGCCCTGTGGCGCGCCACGCCGCGCTCCGCATCCGTGTTTATGCGTGAAATCCGTGGTCGAAAACCCGTCTCCTAAGCTCCGTGCCCTCCGTATTACACCATCCGTAACGCTTGTTATGCGGCGAAGAATTCAACAATTCGACTTTCAGAAGGTAACCGCGGATTTCGCGGAGGCCGCGGATGGTCGAAGGTATTCCATCCTTTATCCGCCATATCCGCGTCATCGGCGGTCAAAATGTCTTTTGTTCGTCGCCTGGGTTGCGGCTCCGCCGCTCCGTGACTCCCGCATTGATGATTTCGACCTGAACTCCCCCGGCTGACTCGCCGCCAACCGCCAACCCCGCCGCCCCGCGCGCCGCCACCTCCCGTGCACCCCTCACGCCCCCTGTCCCTCGCGATTTTCTTCCTCGGCGTTCTCGCCCGCTCGCTCACCGCCCACGCCGCCGCCCCCGCCGCCCCGCGCCCCGACATCCTCCTCCTCATGCCCGACCAGTGGCGCGGCGATTGCCTCTCCGCCGTCGGCCACCCCGTCGTCCGGACCCCCACGCTCGACCGCCTCGCCCGCGACGGCGCACTCTTTCGCCGCGCCTATTCCACCTGCCCTTCGTGCATCCCCGCGCGCTTCGCCCTGCTCACCGGCCTGCACCCGTCCACGAGCGGTCTCGTCGGCTACGCGCCGATGCCGATCAAGCACCCAACCTTCCCCGCGCTCCTCGCCGACGCCGGCTACGCGACCGTCCTCGTCGGCCGCAACATGCACCAAAACCCGCCGAACAAATCCATCGGCTACCAACGCGAACTCCTCGGCTCCACCTATCTCTCCGACGACGACTATGACCGCGCCCTCCGCGCCGCCGCTCCCGCGTCCGGCGGCATTCGCGCCGTCCTCGAAGGCCTCGGGCTCACCACCAATTTCTGGCAGGCCAAACCGTGGGCGCTCCCCGACGAACTCCACCCCACCGCCTGGGTCGCCGCCCGCGCCCGTGCCGTCCTCACCGAAACTGCGCCCGCCCAACCGCTCTTCCTCACCGCCTCCTTCTACGCCCCGCATCCCCCGCTCTTCCCGCCGAAAACCTACTTCGAAAAATACCTCGCCGCCACCCTCCCCGCGCCCGCCCGCGGCGACTGGGTGAAATGGGACGCCCTCTCGCCCGACGGCGACCGCAACGGCCACCGCATCCGCCTCGAAGGCGAAAAACTCCGCGCCGCCCAGGCCGGCTACTTCGGCCTCATCGAACACCTCGACGCCCAGCTCGCCCCGCTCATCGCCGCCTTCACCGCCCGCAGCCGCGCCGCCGGCCGCCCGTGGATCATCGTCTTCACGACCGACCACGGCGAACTCCTCGGCGACCACGGCTACTTCCGCAAATGCGAACCCTACGAGGGCTCCGCCAACATCCCGTTCATCGTCGCCGCCTCGCCCGATCTCACCTTCACCGCCGGTCTCCGCTCCCACCAACCCGTCTGCCTCGAGGACATCATGCCCACCCTCCTCGAACTCGCCGGCCTGCCGTCACCACAACCCATGGACGGCCTCAGCCTCGTCGCCACGCTGCGCGGTTCGCCGACACAACTCCGCGCCACGCTCCACTCCGAACACGCCACCACCTACGGTCCCGCCCAAGCCTTCCACGCGCTCACCGACGGCCGCTCCAAATACCTCTGGCGCCCCGCCGACGGCACCGAACAACTTTTCGACCTCCAATCCGACCCGCGTGAAGAACACGACCTCGCGCCCGTTCCCGCCCACGCCGCCGCCCTCGCCGACTGGCGTTCCCGCCTGATTCGCGAACTCACCGGCCGCCCCGAAGGTTTCACCGACGGCACGCACCTCATCGCCGGCCGCCCCTACCCCGCCGTCCAGAAGCGCCCCGCCGTATCAGCTCCCCGGTAACCGCGCGCTCCCGCAATCGTGTCACCTTCACCTCACCACCCGATCTTCGTCGCGCTCCTCCTCGGCGCGCTCCCGCTCCCCGCCGCCGAGCCCCCGCGCGGCGCTCCGCTCCCGCAGACCGCGCCGCTCGACTGGCCGGAAGCCGACCTCTCGACCCGCCTCATGGACGGCGCCCACGCCTTCGCCGAACGCCAGATCGCCGAATCCGTCGCCCAACGTCCCGCCCGCTGGTCGCGCGATTTCTCCTCGCCCGCCGCCTACGAAAAATCCGTCGAGCCCCACCGCGCGCGTTTCCAGTCCATCCTCGGTCTCGCCGACCCCCGCCTGCCCGCCGCGCTCGAACGCTACGGCGACGACACCCAGCCTGCCCTCGTCGCCGAGACCGCGCGCTACCGCGTGTGGCAGGTCCGCTGGCCCGTCATCGAGGGTGTGTGGGGCAGCGGTCTCCACGTCGAGCCGACCACCCCGCCCGTCGCGCAAGCCGTCCTGATCCCCGACGCCGAACAAACCCCCGAACACTCCCTCGGCCTCGCCCCGGGCCTCGCCCCCGCCGCGCAAGCCGCCCGCCGCCTCGCGGAAAACGGCTTCGAACTCCTGCTCCCGGTCACGCTCAGCCGCGCGAAACTCACGACCGACGATGCCCCGCTCCGCAAATCCGACCAGACGCACCGCGAGTGGATTTACCGCCAGGCCTTCCACCTCGGCCGCCACGTGATCGGCTACGAAATCCAAATCGTCCTCGCCGCCGCCGACTACCTCCGCACGCGCCACGGCGGCACCCTGCCCCTCGGCATTGCCGGCTACGCCGAGGGCGGCCAGACTGCCTTCTACGCCGCCGCCGTCGACGCGCGTTTCTCCGCCGCCCTCGTCAGCGGCTACTTCGATTCGCGCCAACAGGTCTGGAGCGAACCCATCTATCGCAACGTCTGGGGTCTCCTGCGCGAGTTCGGCGACGCCGAAATCGCCGGCCTCATCTTGCCCCGCTCCCTCATCGTCGAACACAGCATCGTACCCACCGTCACCGGCCACAAAGGCGACTGGCGCACACCCGAGTTCACCCGCGTCCAAGCCGAAGTCTTACGCGTCGCCACCGGCGGCCTCTTTTCCCCGCCGCTCCTCGTCCGCGCCGACGCCCACGCCTTCTCCGACGAAGCCCTCGCCGCCTTCGCCCGTTCGCTCGGCCTCGCTTCTCTCGTGCCCGTGTCCACCGCCCCCCCGCTCGATCGCCGCACCGCCTTCGCTCCCGCCGCGCGCACCGCTCGTCTCTCCCGCGAACTCGAAACCCACGTCCAATCCCTCATCCAAAAATCCGACCAAGTCCGCGACGCCGCGTTTCTCCACAAGATCATGCCCGAGCTCGCCGACACCACGTGGTCCACGCAGCGCCGCCTGCCCACGCACTCCGCCGGGAAATTCATCGCCGGCGCCAAACCCTACCGCGAGCGCTTCCACGCCGATGCCATGGGCCGCTTCGACGCGCCGCTGCTCCCCTTCCATGCCCGCACCCGCCAAATCGCCGCCACCGCCAAATGGACCGCCTACGATGTCGTCCTCGACGTCTGGCCCGAGGTCTTCGCGTGGGGCCTTCTCGTCGTGCCCACCGATCTCCGCCCCGGCGAGCGCCGCCCCGTCGTCGTCTGTCAGGGCGGACGGAACAGCCTCCCGCGCGACACCCTCGAGGGCGACAACCCCGCTTACAACAACTTCGCCGCCGCCCTCGCCGAGCGCGGCTTCATCACCTTTGCGCCCTTCAACCTCTACCGCGGCGAAGATCGCTACCGCTATCTCTCGCGCAAGGCCAACACCGTGGGCGCCTCGCTCTTCTCCTTCATTCTCGCCCAGCACGACCAGATCCTGCGCTGGCTCGACACCCAGCCCTTCGTCGACGGAAAACGCATCGCCTTCTACGGTCTGAGCTACGGCGGCGAAACCGCGATGCGCGTGCCCACCATCCTCGAAAACTACTGCCTCTCGATCTGCTCGGGCGATTTCAACTCCTGGACGCGCAAGGTCGCCGCCACCGACCAGCCCTTCAGCTTCATGCGCACGATCGAGTGGGAGATGCCGTATTGGAATCTCGGGCACACGTTCGACTACGCCGAAATGGCCTATCTCATGGTCCCGCGTCCTTTCATGGTCGAGCGCGGCCACCTCGACCGCGTCGGCCGCGATCCCTGGGTCGCCCACGAATACGCCAAGGTCGCCTGGCTCTACGCCCAGCTCGGCCTCGCCGACCGCACCCGCCTCGAATACTTCCAGGGCGGCCACAGCATCAACGGCGAGGGCACCTTCGATTTCCTCCACCACCATCTCGCCTGGCCCAAACCCGCCACTCGCTCGCCATGACCCTCCGCTCCGCCTTCGCCGCCGTCCTTTTCTCCGTCGCGCTCGCCGCCTCGGCCTGCGCCGCCGCCACGCCCGCCACCGCCTCGGCCGCGCTCGCCATCCCCGACCCGCGCCACCTCGCCAACGGCCGCATCATCCCCAGCGAGGGCTATGCCGATCAGCCCTACATCGTGCAGACCGACGACGGCGCCTGGCTCTGCGTCATGACGACGGGCACTGGGGTCGAGGGCGCCAAGGGCCAGCACGTCGTCTCGCTGCGCAGCCCCGACCGCGGCGCGTCCTGGGAAAAACCGGTCGACCTCGAGCCCGCCGCCGGCCCCGAGGCCTCCTACGCCGTCCTCCTCAAAGTCCCCGGCGGCCGCATCTACGCCTTCTACAATCACAACACCGACCGCGTCCCCGAAGTGAAACGCGAGGATTCCGGCGTCTACCAACGCGTCGATTCCCTCGGCCACTACGTCTTCAAATTCTCCGACGACCACGGCCGCACCTGGTCCCCGCGCCGCTACGAAGTCCCCGTCCGCGAATTCGATCTCGACCGGGCCAACGTCTACGGCGGCCAGCTCCGTTTTTTCTGGAACGTCGGCCGCCCCCTCCTCCTCCCCGACGCCGCGCTCCTCGTGTTGCACAAGGTCGGCGCGATGGGCGCCGGTTTCTTCGCGCAATCCGAGGGCGCGTTCCTGCGTAGCCAGAATATCCTCACGGAGCGCGACCCCGCCAAAATCACCTTCGCCACGCTGCCCGACGGCACCGTCGGCCTTCGCACGCCCGCCGGCGGCGGCCGCGTCGCCGAGGAGCAAAGCGTCGTACGCCTCAGCGACGGCTCGCTCTACTGCGTCTACCGCACCGTCGACGGCTGGCCCACGAGCAGCTACAGCCGCGACGGCGGCCACACCTGGGAACCCGCCGCCTACAAATCCTCCACGCCCGGCGGCCCCCGCCTGAAACACCCGCGCGCCGCCAACTTCGTCTGGCGCTGCGCCAACGGAAAATACCTCTACTGGTTTCACCACCACGGCGGCCCGTTCATCGCCCAAAAAGCCGCGGACCTCTCCGGCAAATCCGGCAGCCCCTACGACGACCGCAACCCCGCCTGGCTCGTCGCCGGCGTCGAGCGCGACGGCCCCACCGGCAA
>CAJAYO010000722.1 GCA_903948415.1 uncultured Opitutia bacterium
GTCCCCTCAACAAGCTCGCGCCCTCCCGCGAAACCGTCCCGCAATTCGAGCAACGCGGGTGTCTCCACGCCAACATGGACCTCTACAAGTGGTCCTTCAAGTTGGCGCCGTTCGCGCCGAGCGAGCTGGTCGCGGACTGCTTCGCCCTGGCGCGGGACATCCGCGAAGTGGATATGCGGGCCAGCCCCTACGATCTGCGCGCGCTCGGCTTTCCGCCCATTCCGATCGAAACGCCGGCCGGCCGGGCCGATTACGAGACGCAGCAGCGGGCGTTCACCGCCCGCGCCGAGCCGCTCCGCGCCCGCCTCCTCGCGCTGTGCGAGCGGCTGCTGGCGTAATTCTCACCAACTGAGCGGGCGTGCCCTCGGACACCGCCCGGGTTGAGCCGCCTTATCCGCCGCACGTCTCGTCCATGATCCGCACCATCGTGTCCTCGACTTCTTGCGCCGCCGCCGCCGCGCCGGGGACGCCGAACATCGTGAGGAGCGCGGTGGGTTTGATGGTCGCGAGAATCGTCCGGCCGCCTTCTTCGTAGACGGAGATCCGGCAGGGCAGCGCAGTGGAAATTTCGATCGCCTGGCTCAGGACGTCCCGCGCCTGTTGCGGATTGCAGACCTCGATCACGCGGCACTCGCGGTCAAAGGGGACGCCCTTGCTGAGCATTTTTTCGCGGAGATTGTGCGTGGCGAGCACGCCGAAGTGATGGCTGACGGAGACGGCGGCCAGTTTTTGGCAGATCGTTTCGAGTGGCAGGGCGGAGGAGCGGGTGAGGACGAGATCGGTGTTCATCGGGAGAAGGTGGGCCGGAAACGGGGGAGGACGCGAGGGGTGATTGGGCGGATGCGGGTCGGCGGCGGGTCAGACGTTGACCGCCATGCTGAAGGCGCGGTAGAATTTTTCAGAGACCGGGTGGCGCAGGCCGAGGTGGCGAAACAGGGCGGCGCCGAGGGCCTTCGCCTGACCGTTGTCGTAGTCGGGTTTCTCGGTGAGGACCGCGATGAGTTCGGTGAGCCCCGCTTCGAAGGATTCGCGGCGGAGTTGGGCGAGGGCGGCGAGGTAGCGGGCGCGCAACGGAGTATCGGGCAGGCGTTCGGGGACGGCGATGGCCTGGAAGGCGGCCGCGAGGATTTGCACGAGGGCGGCTCCGTTGCTCCACGGCGAAGCGGGCGGGAGCGGGTCGAGGAGCGCGAGCGCGGCGGCGGGGTCGGAGAACACCCGCGCGCGGGCGGCGAGCACGGCGAGTTCGTGGTCGGTGGGCTCGGACACGGCGAGGGGTTGCAGGAGAGCGGCGGCGGCGGCGGCGTGCCCGGCGCGGAGGAGTTCGCGGGCGCGGGCCATCGTTTCGCGCTTCGGCGTCGGGAGATGTTCGGCGAGCCAGGCGCGCAGCTGCGGTTCGGGGACGGCCCCGGACAACTCCGCGACGACGCTGCCGTGGTGGAAGAGTTTGCAGTGGGGGATCCCGCGGATCTGAAACTGGGCGGCGAGATCGGGGTGCGCTTCGGTGTCGATCTTCACGAGCACCCAGCGGCCGTCGGCTTCGGCGGCGAGTTTTTCGAGGACGGGTCCGAGCATTTTGCACGGCCCGCACCACGCGGCCCAGAAGTCGACGAGCACCGGGGTGCGTTGGCTGCGGTCGAGGACGTCGGTTTGGAAATCGGAGAGGTCGTAGGACATGGCGGGAAAATTCAGGCGGCGTGGGCGCGGAGGAGACCGTCTTCCATTTCGAAGACGCGGTCAAAGACGTCGAGCGCCCGGTGGTCGTGGGTGACGACGATAATGCCGGCGCGTTGCTCGTGGGCGACCTTGCGGAAGAGGTCCATCACCTGGCGGCCAAGGCGGCCGTCGAGGGCGGCGGTGGGTTCGTCGGCGAGGACGAGGCCGGGGCGGTTGGCGAGGGCGCGGGCGATGGCGACGCGCTGCTGTTGTCCGCCGGACAGCATGTAGGGGAGGTTGTCGAGGCGGTCGCCGAGGCCGAGGTAGGCGAGCAACTCCTCGGCGCGGGTGCGGGCTTCGCGGGGAGCGACGTCGTTGATCTCGAGGGCGACCTGGACGTTTTGGCGCGCGGTGAGAAACGGGATGAGGTTGGCTTTTTGGAAAACGAAACCGAGGTGGTGGCGGCGAAAGGCGCGCAGATCCACGAGGGCGCGCGGGCCGTCCATCACGGGTTGGCCGGCGATGGCGATGCGGCCAGAGGTGGCGGGGTTGATGAGGCCGACGGCGGTGAGCAGCGTGGATTTGCCGGAGCCGCTGGGACCGAGGAGCGCCACGACCTCGCCGCGGGCGACGGTGAAGCTCGCGTTTTTCACGGCGACGACCTCGGTGTTGCCGCTGCCGTAGATTTTCGTGAGGTCCTCGACGCGCGCGGCGAGGTCGTGGTCGGGAGCGATGGGGGCGGCGGCGTTCACGCGAGGACGATGTTGGGCTGGATGCGCAGGGCTTTCCAGATGCCGAGGCCGCTCGCGGCGACGGAGATGACGAGGACGATGCCGGCGAGGAGCACGCGGTCGGTGCCGGTGACGAGCACGAGGCGCGGAAAGACGGGGAAGATCCACTGGCCGAGCACCGAGGCGATGCCGGAGCCGACGGCGCCGAGGACGAGGGCCTGCTGGAGGATGAGGCCGACGATGACGCGGTTGCGGGCGCCGATGAGCTTGAGCATCGCGATGTCGTGGGCCTTGTCCAAGGTGAGCGTGTAGATGATCAGCGCCATGATGATGGCGGAGACGAAGACGAGGATGGCGCGGAAGAGGCCGAGCTGGCGGCGGGCGCGGTCGACGTTGCCGAGGAGGAGCAGGTCGCGTTGCTCGCCGCGCGTGTAGACGGAAACATCGGGCCAGCCGCCGATGGTTTTTGCGAGGGCGGCGACATCGGTGCCGGGGGCGACGGTGATGAGCACGGCGCTCACGGTGGGCGGACCGAGCACGGGAATCGCGGCGGCGGGCCGGCCGGCGCGCTCGAGCAGCGCGGGCTGTTGGCGGCCGAGATCGACGGCGGCGGTGCGGGCCTGGCGCGCGGCGCGTTCGAGGCGGAGGGCTTCGCCGGGCAGGTCGAATTGCACGGCTTGCGCGTCGCGGAGGGAGAAAAACGTCATCGGGTCGCCGGAGGAGGACGTCATGCCGCGGGTGAGCCCGACGACGGTGTAGGTGTCTTTGCCGAGACGAACTTGCTCGCCGAGCGGGAGGCCGAGCGCGCGGTCGGCGATGAATTCGAACCGGGCCTGGGCGAGCGGGCGGCCGGCGATGAGCGGGAGGGCTTCGCCGCGGTCGCCGGGCCAATCGAGGCCCATCACAGAGAAACGCCACGGCGCGCCGGCGCGTTCGCGCTGCACGGTGTGGAAAACGAACCGGCGCGCGGAGGCGACGCCGGGAACGGCTTCGAGGCGCGGCGCGAGCGAGGCGGGCACGCGGGAAATTTCCGCGAAGGGACCGCGCGTGGCGTGTTGCACGACCCAGAGATCGGCGTCGAGGCGGTCGATCAGGAGCGTGGCCTCGTGGACGAGGCCGCCGTAGATGCCGCCCATGCCGAGGACGAGCATCAGCAACAGGCCGATGCCCGTCGCGGTGAGGGCGAAGCGGCCGACGTTGTGGCGGATGTCTTCGACGGCGAGATTCACGGCGAGGAAACGCGGCGGCCGTCGAGCGCGGTGCCCGGGGCGGAGGCGCGCACGACGCGGTCGCCGGCGGTGAGGCCGGCGCGGATTTCGACGAGGCTGGCACCGCGGAGACCGAGGGTGAGCGGTTGCCATTGCGCGCGGCCGGAGCGGAGCACCCAGGTGCCGGCCACGCCGTCGCGGTGCACGAGGAAAGCGGCGGGGAGTGCGAGCACACCGGGGCGTCGGCCGGTCTCGATGAAAACCTCGGCACGCTGGCCGATGGTCCAATGGGCCGGCAAACGCTCGACGCGCACGTCGACGAGAAATTCACGGGTCTCGCGATCGGTCTCGCGGCCGAGGCGCGCGACGCGTCCGGGCAAGGCGGTGGCGGGGGCGGAGCGGAAAATCACGCGGGCAGGTTGGTCGGCCGCGAGGGCGGCGCTGGCGGTTTCGTCGACCCAGGCGGAGACCCAGAGTTCTTCGGTGGCGACGAGGTGGAGGACGGTGGCGCCGGGGTTGACGACATCACCGGGATGGCGGTCGCGGCGGACGATGAGGCCGGCGAAGGGCGCGACGAGGCGCGTGTGCGCGAGGAGTTCCTGTTGGAGGGCGACCTGACTCTCGGCGGCGGCCTGGGCTTGGACGGCTTCGGCGATGGCGGCGCGGCCGCGGGCGACGTCGGCCTCGGCGATGCGGAGCTGTTCGGTGGCTTTGTCGCGGTCGGATTCGGCGGCGCTGCGGCTTTCGACGAGCGAGACGGCGCGGGTGTGGTCGAGGCGCGCGCGGTTGAGCACGGCCTGCGCGCGGGCTTCGTCGGTGCGGACGCGGGCGACGGTCGCGGCGGCGGAGGCGCGGGCGGCCTCGGCGGCTTCGAGGTGACGGCGGGCTTCGGCATCGTCGAGGGTGGCGAGGAGCTGGCCGGCGGTGACGCGGTCACCCTGGTCGACGGTGACGGCGGTGAGGCGGCCGGTGATGCGCGGTCCGAGCGAGGCGGCGAGACGCGCTTCGAGCGTGCCGGTGCCCATCGTTTCGCCGGTGACGTCGGCGGTGGCGACGGTGTGCCCAACGCCGGGCACCGGGGCGAAGCGCACCCCGTAAACGACGACGGCGGCAACCACGGGGAGCAGCAGCCATTTCAACGCGCGGACGGGGGGGAATTTCATGGGCGGGCGGAGGGAACGGGTGCCGGGGCGATCGTGGCGCGGAAGAGGCCGCGCCATTGGTCGGCGGTGTAGCCGGTGGCGGCATCGGCGGGATAGCGGGTTTGCAGCGCGGTGCGGAGGGCGGGCGATTGCACGGCGGGATCGCCGTGGCAGGCGAGACACTCGGCTTTGGTGACGATGGGGCGGTAGACGCGCCACTCGGGCGAGGCGGTGCCGGCGGGTTGGATACGCTGCACGAGCACGGGCGGCGGGGGCTGGCCGGCGGCGACGAGTTTGGCGACGTGGTCGAGGGCGAGGCGCTCGGCGGCGTCGGGGGCGTTGGCGGGATTGCGGAGGCGGAGACTCGTGCGCTTGACGGAAACGAGGGTCGGCTGGTCGGCGAGTTTCTCGGCCGTGAGCGGCAGCGCCTGCGTCTGGCAGACGAGGACGGCGGCCTCGGGTCCGCCGGCGGCCAAGGCGGTGTTGAGGGCGGTGAGGAGTTTCTTGCCGACGGCGCCGACAGCGAGTTCACCGGCCTGGCGGATGGCGGCGACTGCGGGCGACGCGGGATCGACGAATTCGGCGGGCAGCGGAGCGGGGCCCGGAGCCGCGACGGAGCAAGCAGGCGAGAGCGCGGCGAGCCAGAGCCAGCGGCGATGGACGGAGTTGAGCGGCATGGGGCGAAGAACGACGAGTGACGGATGGAGGGGCCGAATCCGGCCCGCCAAAGCGGCCGGAGAAGAACGGGGAACGTCGCGCGGAAGAAGCGGCGCGAACGGACAGCGCGGAGGCGCGCGGTTA
>CAJAYO010000723.1 GCA_903948415.1 uncultured Opitutia bacterium
GACGCAGGCGTTGCAACCGATGCAGGTGTTGAGGTCGATCGACATGCCCCACTGGTGCTGGCCGTCGAACTTCGGCGTCGCATACATCGAGCCGCCGCGGGGAATTTCCTTGGCGCGGGCCGTCGTCTGCTTGGCGCGTTCCTCGCGGGAGAGCTTGTTGTCGTTGGTCGGCGTCTTGTCCGCGCCATAGATGGCGGGCGAATGCGACTCGGTGCCGATGTCGTCAACGTAACCGGGATTCTTCTGATACTCGTCGTAGTTGGCCTCGCGCACGATGTCGCGGCCTTCCATGGACCAGTGCTCCTGGGTGTTGGCGAGGAGCAACCGCGTGCCGGTGTCGGTGAGCGTGCCGCCGGTGGCGACGTCGGAACCGGCGACCGTGCGGGCGGGATAGGCATTGAAGCCGGCGCCTTTGCCCACGTGTCCGGTGACCGTGCGGCCGTAGCCGAGCGGGACGACGACCGTGTAATTCGAGAGGCCGGGCTGGATGTGCACCGGGCCCTTGATCTTGCGGCCGCCAACGGTGAGTTCAAAGACGCGGGAGTTTTCCTTGCCGATGCTAAACTCGTTTTCCTCGACGCGGGCGATCTGGAGCTTCGAGCCTTGCGGGTAGATTCCGAGCTCCTTGCCCAGCTTGGGGCTGACGAGGATGGCGTTGTCCCACGAAATCTTGGTGATCGGATCCGGACACTCCTGGAGCCAGCCGTTATTGTTGAACCGGCCGTCGTCCATCTTGTGGTCGGTGACGAAGCGGACCTCGAGGTTCTTGGCGGAAAACGTCTCGACCTTCTTCGGGTCGTCGCGGAAGAGGGCGCGCGCGCCGCGCTGATCGAAATTCACCGCGGTCTTGGCGAACGCGGAGCCGGCCAAAATACCGTCGTGCAGGAAGCGGCGCATGGCCTTGTCGGCGTCACCGCCGGCGAGCGCGGTGATCGTCTCGCTGACGAGCGCGTAGCCGTCGGCGTTGGCTTCGCCGGCAATGCGGGCGATCACCTCGATCTGCGTGATCCCGCCGAAAAGCGGGAGAATCATCGGCTGGACCGGCACCACGGTGCCGTCGGCCGTGCGGGCATCGCCCCACGACTCCAAGTAATGGGCCGCGGCGAGCTGGGTGCCGGCGAGCGCAGAGGTTTCGTCCGCGGCGTAACCGAGACGGATCACATCGGCGACGGAGGCCTGCAACTTCGCCCAGTCGAGATCGGCCGGAGCGTTGTAGGCGGGATTGCCGCCGAGGATGACGAGGGTCTTGACCGAACCGGACTTCACCGCGGCGGCGAGGTCGGAAATGGAGGCAGCGGAAGCCGATTCGACGGCGACGAAATCGACCGTCTGGCCGATGTTGCCGAGGAGCGCGTTGATCGCGTAGGCGATGGCGTGGACCTGCGGCGGCAGATGCGCGCCGGCCACCACGAGCGACTCGCCCTTATGGTCGATCAGATCCTGGGCGCATTCCTCGACCCACTTCGGGCTCACGAAGGCGTCGAGGCCGTCGGTGAGAGGCTTGAGAATCTCGGTATTGAGCGTCTTGGTACCGATGGCCGCGGCGAGCGCGAGCATGTGGCTGCTGGCGAGGCGGAGGCGGTGATCCGCCATGCTGCCCGTCAGGGTGAACGCGCTCTCCGCCACGTAGAGGCGGTTCATCGCGTCGTCTTTCGACTTCACGCGACGGCCCTTGGCGAACTCGCGGGCGTAGTAGAGGCTGCCGGATTCGGCGTGGAAGAAATCCGCGTCGAGCGAGAGAATGCGTTTCGCCTTCGCGAATTGGTAGATGGGCTTGACGTCGGCTCCGAACGCGGCCTGGGCGGCGGCGATCGGCGGCTCGTCGTTCACGGGCTCGTATTCGGCCCAGACGGCCTTCGGGAGCTTGCGGCGGAGCTTCTTGACGAGGCGTGCGCGGGTCGGCGAGGAGGACTGGTCGGCGAGGAACGCCAAACCGGCACCCTGCGACGCGGCGTAGGTCTTGCCCACGGACGCGAGCACGTCGTTGACCGCATCGGCCTTGAGCACGGCGCCACCCTTGAGGTGGGCGGTCGCACGGTCCGGGTCGTAGAGGTCGAGGATCGAAGCTTGCGCGAGGAGCGAACTGGCGCCGCCGTGCGGCGTGTAGGTCGGGTTGCCTTCGAGCTTGGTCGGACGGCCCTGGTGCGTCTCGGCGAGCAGCGGAATGGCCGATTTGCGCAGCGGCATCGCCGTCGCATAATACTGCGGCAGACCGGGAATGATGCCCTCGACGGATTTGCCGAACGGCAAAATGTTCACCTCCGGACGGCGGCAGCCGGCGAGGCCGACGCCCCCGAGGGCAAACGACGCCGCCATGATCTTCATGAAGTGGCGGCGATCCACGCCGTCCAACTCGGCGGCCCCCTGCGGGAACTCGCGCTTCAGCTGGTCCACGAAACCGGGCGAGGCCGCGAGTTCGTCGAGGCTGCGCCAGTAGGTCGGTCCGTTCAGCTCACGGGCGGACGGAGCGGGATGTTCAAATATGCGTTTCATCAGCGATGGCAGCCGGAGCAGCTCTGGGGAGGTTTCACTTTCCAGTCGTGCACAAACGCCGCCGCCTGTTTCACGCCCGCTTCGCCCTGGTCGGCCAGGCGCTTGGAATCGAGATTGAACACATCCTTCGGGTCGCGCAGGGCGGCCGCGGGATTGCGGTGACATTCCAGACAGAAACTCATGCTGAGCGGCTGCGTGTGGGTGACGACGTCCATCTCGTTGACTTTGCCGTGGCACTCGACGCACGAGATGCCGCGGTTCACGTGGATGGCGTGGTTAAAATAGGCGTAGTCCGGAGTCTTGTGGATCCAGACCCACGGCACCGATTTGCCGGTCGCGGCGCTCTCGCGTACCGGAGCGAGAAGCGGGCTCGTGGTCTTGATCTGGTTGTGACAGTTCATGCACGTCTGGGACGTGGGCACATTGGAATGGGCCGACTTGTCGACGTTCGAGTGGCAGTACCGGCAGTCGAGGCCGACTTCCTGCACGTGCTTGGCGTGGCTGAAGGGTACGGGCTGCAGCGGGGCGTAACCGACGCGCGTGTATTTCGGCGTCATGTAGTAGGTGACGCCGGCGGTCGCAATGCCAACGAGCACGCCCAGATAAATGATTATCTGGAGCGGAAGCTTGTTCGCCGACTTCGGGAAAAGTTTCGACATGTGGGCAGGTGGTCTTCGGAGGCCGCGGGGCGGTTCAGAGGGAATCAGACCGGCGGGCCACCGCGCGGACTTCGGAGCGCACGACCACCGGCAGCGCCGGGGCGGCAGGCAGGGGTGCGGAGGCGGACGACGCGGGCTGGGCGAGAAGCTTCGGGGCGATGCTCACAGCCGTGGCTGCGCCGAGAAGCTTGGCAAAGAATTGTTTTCGCGATGGGTCGTGGCTCACAGGACAGGTAAATTGGTTAAAGTCCGCGTGAAAGAAGGGTGCGGCGTTTCGCTTGTAAACCAAATTTTCGGGCTCTTTGAAAAATAGGAATTAGCGGCGCAAAGGGGCGGCCCCGCGCGGCCTTATCGCCGGGCCCGCCATTTCAGACGAACAAACCGTCGCGCATCGGGCGCGTGACGTCGCAGCGCTGGGCGATTTCCGGGTTGTGCGTGACCAGAATGACGGCCTGTCCGTTGTCTTTGGCCAAACGCGTCAGCAGGTCGAAGACCAACGCGGAATTTTTTACGTCGAGGTTTCCCGTCGGCTCGTCGGCCAGAATGATCGAAGGCTGGTTCGCCAGGGCCCGCGCCACCGCCACGCGCTGCTGTTCGCCGCCGGAAAGTTGCGTCCCGAGGCGGTGCGTCTTCGCGCCGAGACCGACCGAATCGAGCAGCGATCGCGCCCGGGCTTCCATCTCCGCGGGCGTCAGGCGGCCGAGCTTGCGCATGGGCATCATCACGTTCTCGAGCGCCGTGAACTCCAGCATCAGAAAATGAAACTGAAAGACGAAGCCGATGTGGGCCCCGCGCGCGGCGGTGCGGGCGAAGTCGTCGCTGTTCGACATGGGCTGGCCGTTGATCTCGATCTCGCCGCCGTCGGGCTGGTCGAGCAGGCCGAGCAGGTAGAGCAACGTGGATTTGCCGCAGCCCGAGGGGCCGACGATCGCGTAGACCTGGCCGCGCCGCGCCTCGAAGGACACGCCCTTGAGCACGTGGACCCTCCCCTCCCCGTGGCCGAGGTAACGCTGCAGCCCGTTGCAGCGCAGGGCCAGATCGCCGACGCGCGGGGCAGACGCAGGGGGGACGACGGTGCTCATTGGGCGGTGCCGCGCACGATGTCGCCGGGTTCGAGCCGCGCCGCGCGACGGGCCGGCACCAGGCTGGCCACCATCACCATGACGACCGCGGTCGCAATCGCCTGGACGTAGTGCCAAACCGACCACGAGACGATAAACGTCTGGGTCTTGAACAGGGTGTTGATCGGCAGCGGCACCATGCTCACGCCCCACGTCACCGTGGCGCCGAACAAGCCGCCGAGGAGCGCGCCGATCGCGAGCACGATGGCGGCCTGCCAAAGAAAAATCTGCGTGATGTCGCGCCGCTCATACCCCATCGAACGCAAAATCGCGATGTCCTTGGTCTTCTCGAGGACGATCATCGCGAGCGTGTTGAACATCGCGAGGCTGGCGATGAGGGTGAACACCGTGACGGTGATCGCCGACGACACGCGGAGGGCGCGGAAGACGGAGAGCCATTCTTTTTCGCGCTCCTGCCACGGTCGCACACTGTGCCCGAGCACGTCCTCCATGTGCGCGGCGTCCTGGCGCGCGCGGTTCGGCTCGTGGAGGCTGATCTGGACAAACGTCGCGCCCGTCGGCCGGCGCAGCAGCGAACGCGCTTCCCCGAGGTCGAGATAAATGCGGGTCTTGTCGATGTCGCGCGAGCCGCTCTCGTAGATTCCCGCCACGTGGTAGCGCCGCGTCTCGCCACGGGCGCTGACCGAGATGGAATCGTTGACGCTCAACTGGAGGCGGTCGGCGAGCACGCGGCCCATGAGCACGGCCGAGGTGGACTCGAGGAATTTCCCCAGTCCGCCCGGCGTGGTGATCTTACGCTCGAGCTCCGACACGAGCCGGTGCTCGTCGAGTTTGATCCCGAAAATCTGCGCGTCCTCGGTCTTGAACGGACTCGTCACCTGCACGTTGCCGCGCAGCACGGCGGAAACGCCGCGGACGTTGGCGAAATTCCGCACGGCGTCCTTGATCAACTGCGGCTCCTCGACGCCCTCGATGTATTTCACCCCTTCCCGCTGCAGAATGTGCGCTCCGGTCCCGCCCGCCGCTTCCATGCTTTGCAACGTGGACTGTTTGCGGTCCTCGATGCGCATCGCCCCGTCGGTGCCGAGCAGCGTGCGCACGAAGAACTCCTCGAACCCGCTCGTCGTCGCCTGGGTCACGATGAACAGCCCCACGCCCAGCACCGTGCAGGACAGACTCATCAGCATGGCCCGCTTTTTCGCCGTGAGAAAACGGAAGGCGATGCGGAGATTGGGCGACATCAGCGGTGGAAATTGGGCGGGACGGCGGTGGAAAGCGGACGGGCGTTACTTGGCCGTCGGCACGCGGACGCGCTGGCCGTCCCGGAATTGGTCGATGTTCTCGACGACCACCGATTCGCCCTCGTTCACGCCCGCGAGCACTTCGGCGCGGTTGAGGTCCATGTAGCCGAGTTTGAGTTGCCGGACTTGCACCCGCCCGTCTTTGACGACGAAAACGTTGTCGCTGTTGAAGAGCGCGCGCCGCGGCACCAGCAGCGCGTTTTGCCGTTCGCCGACGGTGATCGTGATCTGCCCGCTGCTGCCATGGATGAGGCGGGCCGGATCGATCGCGACGTCGACGTAAACCGTGTAGCGCTGCGTGGTTTCGTCCGCCACCGAGAGGATTTTCGAGACCACGGCGTCGAACGGCGCCTCGCCCGGGTAGCTGAGCAGGCGGACTTTCGCCTTTTGGCCGAGGCGGATGGCCCCGAAATTTTCCTCGCTGACCTTGGCCGCGACCAGCCGCTTGTTGGACACAAACGTCGCGACGGGCGACCCGGAGCCGATCAGCGCGCCCGTCCACACCAAGACGTCCTTCACGATGCCGTCTTCCTGCGCGACGACCGACATGCGTTTGAGCTGGATGTTTTTGGTCTCCATCAAGGCCTCGTAGTCCGCCTTGGCTTTGTCGTTCTTGAACTCCTCGATTTTGAATTTGCTCACGATCGCGTCCACGCCCCGGCGGGTCGCCTTCACCGTCTCGGCGGAGAGATCGCCGCGCGCCAGCAAGCGCTCGTGGTTCGCCAGGGTTTCCTTCGCCACTTCGAGTTCGATATTGGCCGCGAGGAGCAGTTTCCGCTCTTGCTGCAACGACTCAAAGTTCCGCTTCGTCTCGTCGATTTCGCGCACCAGGTCCGTGGCATCGAGTTTGACGAGCACATCGCCCTTTTTGAAATGCGCGTCCGGCGTCAGCGCCTCGCACCATTCGACCCGCCCGCCCAGTTCGCTCTTCAACGGCCGGATGCCACCCTGGTCGGCCGCCACCTCGATGCTGCCCGGCACCGCGCTCACCGCGGCCCCGCGCGTCACGGGCGCGACGACCACGGTGTCGCTGAAACGTTGGAGTGCGACCACCGCGGCACCCCCGACGACCACGGCGGCGAGGGCGAGCTTGAGGACGAGGCGGATGTTACCGTTTTTCGCTGTCATGGCGGGCGGGGAGTTGGGTGAGCACGGGATCGGCGCCGACGAGCGAGGCAAACTCGCTCCAGCGCGCGAGGAAAGTCGCCCGCGCGCTGGCGTTGTTAAATTCCATGACCTTCAGGCCGGAGAGCGTCTGGTCGACCGTGGTCTGCGGGACGTTGCCGAGCTTCAGCTCCTCCTCCATCTTGCCCCATTGGGCCGAGGCCAGGCCGACGCGCAGCGCGCTCATCGCCATCGCCTGCACGTCGAGTTCGAGCAGCTGCACGAGCGACTGGGCGGCATCGACGGCGGCTTCGGACGACGTCTTGAGTTCGAGTTCGGCCGCGCGCTTGTTGACCAACGCGTCGCGCTTCGCTGCGCGGCTCGCGAAACCGTCGAAGATGCTCCACGAAGCCCCGATCGCGACGGTCTGCCGCGCGACCCCCTGCTGCGAGACCGTGGTGGCGGAGGCGTTGGTGGTGTTCTCGAGGCTGTATGCGGCGCTCGCCCCGAACTTCGGCAGGAGGCGCACGCGGGCGATCCGGTAATTCAGATCGGCCTCGCGGGCCCGCAGCTCGCTCACCTGGGCCTGGAAGGTCTGCCGTCCGCCGTCGCGCACCAGCGTGGCCAACAACGCCGACGTCGCGGCCGCGTCATACGTGGGCGACGGAATCTCGGACGGGATCGCCTCCTCCGCCAACTCGCCGAGGCCGGCGAGCCGCGCAAAGGCCCGCCGCTGGGCGACCAGCTCGACCTCCGCGCGCTGCGTGCGCAGGTTTTCATCGCTCAGGGCCAGCTCGCGCGCGGCGATGTCGCCCTGGGAAAACAGCCCGCTCGCCAGCTTTTCCTTCGCCAGCTTCAGCTCGGCGACATTGAGGTCGCGCGCAAAACGCATCTGCCGCAGCAGCGATTTCTTCACGATCAGTTCGAGATACGACCGGCGCAGGGTGACCGCCAGCATGCGCGACGCCTCGGCATAACTTTTCTGGGCGATCAGCACGCCGATCCGGGCCTTGTCGCCCTCGTTTTTCAGCGCGCCCCAGTGGTAGATCGACTGGCTGAGTCCGAAATTGTAGAAGACCCCGTTGTCCCGCGTGCGCGTGCTGTTGTTGCTCGAGATCGCCGTTTCGTTGTTCGCGAACGTCAGGTTGCCCCCGATGCTCGGTAACCGCAGCGAATTCGCCCCCATCACCCGCAGCGTGCTCCCCTCCAGCTCAAGCTGCTTCGCGATCACCTGCGGCGCCTGGCGCAGCGCCGTCGCGAGAATGGGCTTCAGCGCCGGCAGATAGTCTTCGGGAAACGTTCCGGCGGTGTCAGGCCGTTGGGCCCGCGCCACCGGGCCCGCGCAGAACAACGCCAGCACCGACAGAACGCGTGCGACAGGGCGCAGTGACATGGGAACCGACGACAACATGAAAAAGTGCAAAAATTGAGGGGTCAGCCCGCGACAACTCGGAACCGATTGCAACCCATAAGTCTTGAGCTTGGCCGGGAGACCGCGCCAACGTTCCCCCGTTCCCGCGCGCCGGCGCCGACTCGACGAAATGAACACCGCCCTTTCCTCTCTCGCCCGCGAGCACCTCGACCGCGTCCGCGCCTTCTACGATGCCGCACCCACCGCCCCGCAGGCCGGCGCCCGCGCCTACCGCACGCTCCTCGCCCATTACTACAACCTCCTGATCCCCGCCGACGCCTCCGTCCTCGAGATCGGCTGCGGCTCCGGCGA
Organism: uncultured Opitutia bacterium; assembly: GCA_903948415.1. GTDB lineage: Bacteria > Verrucomicrobiota > Verrucomicrobiia > Opitutales > Opitutaceae > GAS368. The sequence continues at coordinate 8,363 of CAJAYO010000723.1, forward strand.
ACTCCTTGCCCAGGTGCGCGCCGCGCGCAAAACCGGCCTCGACCTCTCCGCCACCCAGATCGCCGCCGCCCGCCTGCGCGTGCCCGATGCCGAGTTTTTCGTGCAGGCCGGCGAACTCGTCGACCTCGGCGACCGCCGTTTCGACGTCATCATCATTTCCGATACGCTCAACCTCGCGGCCGACGTCCAGCATCTCCTCGAACGCCTCCACCTCGTCTCGCACCCCGGCACGCGCCTGCTGATCAATTTCCAAAACTCCCTCTGGCGCCCGCTCCTCTCGCTCGCGCGCCTGCTCGGCCTGAAAGCCGAACAGCCCCAGAACAGCTGGCTCGCCTCGTCCGACGTCCTCAACCTCCTCCAGCTCGCCGGCTGGAGTGCCGTGTGCCGCCAGGGCCGTATCCTCGTCCCTTTTTCCGCCCTCGGTCTCGGCCCGCTCGTCAACCGCTGGCTCGCGCCCTTGCTCCAGTGGTTTGCCCTGACCATCTTCATCGTCGCCCGCCCCGAGCGCGCCGGACCCGCCCGGGCGCTCACCGTCTCCGTCGTCATCCCCGCCCGCAATGAGGCCGGCAACATCGCCGCCGCCGTCGCGCGCACCGCGGACATGGGCGCCGGCACCGAACTCATCTTCGTCGAGGGCCACTCCCGCGACGACACCTGGGCGCAGATCCAAAAAGTCGCCGCCGCCAACCCCTCGCGCAAAATCAAGATTCTCCAGCAGACCGGCAAGGGCAAGGGCGACGCCGTCCGCGCCGGCTTCGCCGTCGCGACCGGCGACATCCTCATGATTCTCGACGCCGATCTCACCATGCCGCCCGAGGATCTCCCCAAGTTCTACGACGTGCTCGCGAGCGGCCGCGCCGAGTTCGCCAACGGCGTCCGCCTCGTCTATCCGATGGACGAAAAAGCGATGCAGTTCCTCAATCTCTGCGCGAACAAAGCCTTCGGCCTCATCTTCACCTGGCTCCTCGGCCAGCCCGTCAAGGACACGCTCTGCGGCACGAAAGTCCTCAGCCGCGCCCACTACGACAGCATCGCCGCGAACCGCGCCTATTTCGGCGACTTCGACCCGTTCGGCGACTTCGACCTCCTCTTCGGCGCCGCGAAACTCAATCTGAAGATCGCCGACGTACCCATCCGCTACCGCGAACGCACCTACGGCACGACCAACATCCAGCGCTGGAAACACGGCGTGTTGCTGTTGCGCATGGTGCTGTTTGCCGCCCGGAAAGTGAAATTCGTCTGATTTTGGCGGTAGCGAGTCGTGGGCCGCGGGTAGCGCGCATCACGCTTCGCCCCTCCGTCCTACTCGCCAGCCGCTACTCGCTACTTCCCCCATGAAAGTCCCGATCCTCGACCTCAAGCCCGCTGCCGACGAACTCCGCCCCGCGCTCGACGCCGCCTACCGCCGCGTCATGGACTCGGGTTGGCTCCTCCTCGGCCACGAACTCGAGTCCTTTGAAGCCGAATACGCCGCCAGCGTCGGCGTCGCCCACTGCATCGGCGTCGCCAACGGCCTCGAAGCCCTGCAGCTCGTGCTCATGGCCCGCGGCGTCGGCCCCGGCGACGAAGTGATCGTCCCCTCGCACGGCTACATCGCCACGTGGCTCGCCGTCACGCACGTCGGCGCCCGCCCCGTGCCCTGCGAGCCCGATCCCCTCACCTACAATCTCGACCCCGCCCGCCTCGCCGCGCTCATCACCCCGCGCACGAAAGTCATTCTCCCCATCCACCTCTACGGCCAAACCGCCGAGATGCCGGCGATCAACGCGCTCGCCGCGCACCACGGCCTCTTCGTCCTCGAAGACGCCGCGCAATCCCACGGCGCGCGCTGCCATGGCCGCGCCTCGGGCGCCCTCGGCCACGCCGCCGGCATCAGTTTTTATCCCAGTAAAAACCTCGGCGCCCTCGCCGACGCCGGCGCGGTCACGACCGACGACGCCACGCTCGCCGACCAGCTCCGCCACCTGCGCAACTACGGCTCCAAGGTCCGCTATCACAACGAAGTCCTCGGCCTGAACTCCCGCCTCAGCGAACTCCAGGCCGCGTTCCTCCGCGCCCAGCTCCCGCACCTCGCCGCGTGGAACGCCCGCCGCACGCCGCTCGCCGCGCGCTACCTCGCGCAACTCGCCCCGCTCGCCGCCGCCGGCCACCTCACGCTCCCGCACGTGCCCGCCTGGGCCGATCCGGTCTGGCACCTTTTTGTGATCCGCACCGCGCGCCGCGACGCCCTCCAGGCCCACCTCGCGGCGCACGGCGTCGGCACCGGCATCCATTACCCGATCCCGCCGCATCTCTCGCCCGCCTACCGCGGCGCCGGCTGGCAACGCGGCGATTTCCCGCTCGCCGAAAAATTCGCCGACGAGGTTCTCAGCCTCCCCATCGGCCCGCACCACACCGCCGCGCAGATCGATTTCGTCTGCGCGACGGTCAGCGATTTTTTCAAAAAGTAGGGCGGACTTCAGTCCGCCCCACGTGTGGCTCGTCGGCCCTATGCGCCCAGCGCCTGCGTGATATCCGCCCGGATGTCGTCGATGTGCTCGATGCCCAGCGACACGCGCAGCCCGCCCGGCGCCACGCCCGCCGCGAGCTGCTCCGCCGCGGACAACTGCGAGTGCGTCGTCGAAGCCGGGTGGATGATCAGCGTCTTCGCGTCGCCGACATTCGCGAGGTGCGAAATCAGCTTGAGGCTGTTCACAAATTTTTCCGCCCGGGCGCGGTCGCCCTTCAGCTGAAACGACAACACGCCGCCGAAACCGCGCGTCAGATATTTTTTCGCCGCCGCATGGGTCGGGTGGTCTTCCAGCCCGGGATAGTTCACCGCCCCCACCTCGGGATGCGCCGCGAGCCACCGCGCGAGAGCCAGGGCGTTTTCGCACGTCCGCTCCACCCGCAACGAGAGCGTCTCCAGCCCTTGCAGGAGGAGAAACGAGTTGAACGGACTCTGCGCCGGACCCCAATCGCGCAGGCCTTCCACCCGGCACCGGATGATAAACTGGATGTTCCCAAACGGTCCGCCGAGGCCGAACACGTCGTTCAACACCATGCCGTGATAGCTCGGCGACGGCGACGTGAACTGCGGATACTTGCCGTTGCCCCAGTTGAACGTGCCCGCGTCGACGATCACGCCGCCCATACTCGTGCCGTGTCCGCCGATCCACTTCGTCGCCGACTCCACGAGCACATGCGCCCCATGCTTCAGCGGTTGGCAGATCGCGCCGCCCGCGCCGAACGTGTTGTCCACGATCAGCGGCAGGTCGTGTTTCTTCGCCAGCGCGGCGAACGCCTCGAAATCCGGCACCGTGAGCCCCGGATTGCCGATCGTCTCGAGGTAGATCGCCTTGGTCTTCGCATCGATCAACGGCTCGAAGCTCGCCACCTTCACGCCGTCGGCAAACCGCGCCTCGACGCCGATGTTCTTGAAGGCGTTTTTGAACTGATTGTAGGACCCGCCGTAGAGGTGCGACGTCGTGACGAAATTGTCGCCCACCGACGTGATGTTGTTGATCGCCAGAAACTGCGCCGAGTGCCCCGACGACGTCGCGAGGGCCGCCACGCCGCCTTCGAGCGCCGCGACGCGTTTTTCGAAAACGTCGGTCGTCGGATTCATCAGCCGCGTGTAGATGTTGCCGAACTCCTGGAGGGCGAACAGCCGGGCGCCGTGCGCGGAGTCTTTGAACTGATAGGCCGTCGTCTGGTAGATCGGCACCGCGCGCGAACGGGTGGTGGGATCGATGTCCTGACCGGCGTGCAATTGGAGGGTTTCGAAATTCATAGGATGAAACAACGGGGGTGGGTGGGAGGAACGAACAACGCGCGAGAACGTTTGGATTTTGCGCCCTGCTGCAACTCCGGAAATCGCCGCGCATTTTCCCCGTCCGCTTCGCGGGCAGTATTCCCCGCGCCCTCGACCCCGCCCAATCTATCCCGTCGTCGCTCATCCGCGGAGGTCCGCCCCGAACGCCGTGCGGCGCGATTCATTCGCCCCCGAGCGGTCGCGATAATACTCCCCACGAATCGCCCAAAAAAACCGGGAAACCGGGGGGCGCGCCCCGTGGCGCCGCGAGGCGATCTCGCGGTGGACCGCTCCGTCCCCCGTCACCCCATCGGCCTCGCCAATCTTGCCCTGCGGCC
>CAJAYO010000724.1 GCA_903948415.1 uncultured Opitutia bacterium
CGGCGGCGAAGGCGAGGCCGGCAGCGAGGAAGGAACCGAGAACAACGGCGAGGAGGGCTTTGTGGATTTTCATAGGATGTTTTATTAGGGGACGAGGGTTGCGGTTGTTGCGGGGTCGCGAACGAACCCGCAGGAAATACGAGGGTGGGGTGGTGGGGAGGGCGGGTGACCGGGTCTGAGCAGGAGGCAAGCACGCAGGGAGACGCGGGCGCGGCAAGCGAAAAGTCGCGGCCAAGGGCCACGCGGGGCATCCCCGTTTCTTGCCGCGCTCGGCTTCTCCGGGTGGGCCGTGCGCTCCGCGCTCGGCTAACGCCTCATGCCACGACCGGCAAGCCGCCGCCGCCCACGGAGCGACCGGGCCACCTCGGATGGTGCTTGGAGGAAAGCGAAATGCGCCCGGGGCCAGCCGTGGGCCGGCGGGCGGGAGGCGGGGTTACATCCGCGTCAGCGTGCGCAGGCCGAGGAGGTGCAGGCCGGTCTCGAGGGTGACGAGGGTGCGGGCGCAGAGCATCAGGCGGCGGGCGCGAAGGGCGGGATCGTCGACGAGGACCTTGTCGGCGCTATTGAACGAGCTGTAATCGCCGGCGAGTTCGAAGAGGTAGAGGCAGAGGAAGTGGGGGCGCAGGCTCTCGCCGGCGACGCGGAGGGCATCGGGGAATTTGACGAGCTTCCGTGCGAGCATCCGCTCGGCGGGCGTCTCGGGGGCGGTGGCGGTGGTATCGAGGGCGAGGTCGGCGGGGGCGACGCCGGCTTTGCGGAAGATCGAGTAGATCCGGGCGACGGCGTAGAGGAGGTAGGGCGCGGTGTTGCCGTCGAGGGCGAGCATCTTGTCCCAGGAGAAGACGTAGTTGCTGCTGCGGTTTTGGGCGAGATCGGCGTATTGGACGGAGGCGATGCCGACGGTGCGCGCGATGGTGCGGCACTCGTCGTCGGAGAAACGCTCCGCCTCGGGGCGTTCGGCGTTTTTCGCGGTGACGATCGCGTGGGCGCGATCTTCGGCTTCGTCGAGGAGAGCCTTGAGTTTGATGACGCCGCCGTCGCGGGTCTTGAGGGCCTTGCCGTCCTCGCCGGTGACGGCGCCGAAGGTGACGTGGTGGAGTTCGGGCAGGCGGTAGCCCTTGGCGGCGAACCATTTTTTCACCGTGAGGAAGAGCTGTTCGAAGTGGTCGGTCTGGCGGAAATCGGTGACGATCACGATGCCAGCGGCCTGGAAGTGCTCGGTGCGGTAGAGGGCGGTCGCGAGATCGGTGGACGCGTAGCCGCTGGCGCCGTCGGCCTTGCGGACCATGAAGGGATTCGGGCGCTCGGTGTGGCGGGAGAAGCGCGGGTGTTCGTCGTGGAAGACGACGAGGGCGCCGTGGCTGTCCTCGGCGATTTTCGTTTCGACGAGTTCGGTGTAAACGCGGCCGACCTTGTCGTTGTAAAACGATTCGCCGAGGTTGCAGTCGAATTGGATGCCGAGGCGGTCGTAGATTTGCTGGAAGGCGGCGAGGCTGACCTCGGAGAATTTTTTCCAGAGCGCGACATTTTCGGGGTCGCCGTTTTGGAGGGCGACGAGTTCGCGGCGGGCTTCCTCGATTGCGGGGGAGTCGTCGGGGGTGGCGGCGTGGCCGAGTTTGTAGAGGCGCTCGAGTTCCTCGATGGGATCGGCGGCGAGGGCGGCGGGGTCGGCCCAGCGCTTGTAGCCGTAAATGAGTTTGCCGAACTGGGTGCCCCAGTCGCCGAGGTGGTTGTCGCGGATGACGCGTGCGCCGGTGAAGGCGAGGAGGCGGCAGATCGCCTCGCCGATGACGGCGGAGCGGAGGTGGCCGACGTGCATCTGTTTCGCGGTGTTGGGGGAGGAGTAGTCGACGACCCAGGTCTGGCCGGTGTGGGCGGCGGCGGCGCCGGTGGCGAGGGCCTCGCGGGTGGCGAAGGTGCGGAGCCAGGCGTGGAGCGCGGCGGGCTTGAGGGTGAAGTTGATGAAGCCGGGGCCGGCGATGGAGACGTCGTAGGCATCGCGGACGGCGGCGGGGAGGGCGGCGACGAGTTGCTCGGCGGTGGCGCGGGGGTTGAGCTTGCGGGCCTTGGCGTAGCCGAGCGTGCCGTTGGCTTGAAAGTCGCCGTGCTTGGGGTCGGCGGTGCGGACTTCGGGGGTGAAGGCGGCGGCGTCGGCGAGGCCGGCCGTGGTGGCGGCGGTCTGGAGGGCCGTGTCGAGATCGACGGCGAGGTGGAAGGCGACGTGCATTCGGGGAGGGAACGAAATCGCGCCGCGGGCGCGCAAGCGTGGAGTTAGATATTGGCTTGGCATCGAAGGCGCTTGGAGGACGCTCTTTCGTACACGATGGACGCTCACTTCATGGAATTTCTCGGTCTGTTGGTCCGGTGGCTGCACGTGATCGCCGGCATCGCCTGGATCGGATCGTCGTTCTATTTCATCTGGCTGGACAACTCGTTGGAGCCGCCGGCGCCGGGGTCGGACAACGCGAAGAAAGGCGTGTCGGGGGAACTCTGGGCAGTGCATGGCGGCGGGTTCTACAATCCGCAAAAATACGCGGTCGCGCCGGCGTCGCTGCCGGACACGCTGCACTGGTTCAAATGGGAGGCCTACACGACGTGGCTGTCGGGCACGGCGTTGCTGGTGCTGGTGTATTGGATGCGGGCGGGGACGATGATGGTCGATCCGTCGGTCGCGGCCTTGAGCGCAGGGCAGGCGGTCGGGATCGGGCTCGCGAGCATGGTCGGGGCGTGGCTCGTGTATGATGGGCTGTGCCGTTCGCCGGTCGGGAAGAACGACACGGTTTTGGGCGCGATCGTGTTCGGGTTGCTGGTGCTGCTGGCGTGGGGGCTGGGGCAGGCCTTCGGGGGACGCGCGGCGTTTATCCATGTGGGCACCTCGATTGGCACGATCATGGTGGCGAACGTGTTTTTCGTGATCATCCCCGGTCAGAAGAAGATGGTGGCGGCGATGCGCGCCGGGCGTTTGCCCGATCCGATTTACGGCAAGCGCGGGAAGCAGCGCAGCGTGCACAACAACTACTTCACGCTGCCCGTGCTGTTCATCATGATCAGCAACCACTACGCCTCCACCTATGCGCACAAGCACGCGTGGGCGGTGTTGGTGCTGATCTCGGCGGCGGCGGTGTCGATCCGGCATTTCTTCAACCGCCGGCACAAGGGAGCGGTCGAATGGCGCTACCTGGCGTTCGGCGCGGGGCTGCTCGGGGTCGTGGCTTGGTGGACGGCCCCGCGCCTGCTGCCGCTGCCGAAAGTGGACGGTCCGGTGACGTTTGACCAGGTGCGGGCGATCGTCGGCCAGCGGTGCGTGACGTGCCATGCGCCGACGCCCACGTTTGCCGGCATCGCGCAGCCGCCGGCCGGGGTGGTTTTGCATACGGCGGAGGCCATCGGGGCCAACGCCCAACGGATTTATCAGCAGGTGGTGGCGACGCGCATCATGCCGTTGGGCAATGTCACGCAAATCACCGACTATGAACGCGCTGTCATCGCGGCGTGGATCGCCGACGGGGCGAAGACGAAGTAACCGAACGGGGCGGACGGGCGGTCGGGGCGCGGGCGCATTGGCGCCGGAGGCCAATGTGCGCTAGGGTGTGCCGGCCGAGAGGTGTTTTTAGCGAGTAACCACCCGGTTTGGCGACCGGGGAGGCGGGGAATTTTGGCTCGACTTTCCCGGTGAACTCCATTGGCTCGCAAACTTTTCCGCGCAGCGGGCAGCCGTCCGTTTCTCCTCACATCCAACTCATGACAAGCAAACGCAACATCCCAACCCGTCGATTTATTAAGCCAACTTTCGAGTTCTTGATCGAAAAGAAGCGTGACGGGGGCGAGTTCAACCAGGAAGAAATCCGCTACATCATCGACAGCACCCTTGATGGCGAGATGCCGCAGCACCAGCTGGCGGCCTTGGCGATGGCGATCTATTTTTCGGGTATGTCGGCCCAGGAAACCGCCGACCTCACGGAGGAAATGATGTTGTCCGGCGAGGTGATCGACCTGTCGCACATTGCGAAGCCGAAAATTGACAAGTATTCGACGGGTGGGGTGGGCGACAAGACGTCCCTGGTGCTCGTTCCGTTGGCGATGGCCGCCGGTGTGGTGGTTCCCATGATGTGTGGGGTTGAGCATGACTACGTGATCAACACGCTTGAGAAGCTCGCCGCCATTCCCGGTTTCAAAGGCCACCAGACGAACGACCAGTTCTCGGCGCAGCTCGCCAAGATCGGCGGCGCGATCATCGCGCAGACGGACGATCTCGCGCCCGTCGAGGCCAAGTTTTACGCGCTCCGCAAGGAGACTGGCACGATCCCGAGCCTCCCGCTCATCACCGGCAGCGTGCTCTCCAAGAAGCTGGCCGAAGGTTCCGAGGGACTCGTGATCGACGTCAAGTGGGGCAACGGTTCCTTCATCAAGGATCTGGAGCAGGCCAAGCAACTGGCCCGGTCAATGACCCGCGTCGGCCGCTCCATGAAGCGCCGCTGCGTCGCGCTCGTCACCGACATGAACCAGCCGTTGGGCGATACCGTCGGCACCTCGCTCGAGGTCAAGGAGGCCATCGCGTTGCTCAAGGGCGAAGGTCCCGAGGACATGAAGGAACTCGTGCTCAAGCTCGGCATGGAGATTGTGCGTCTCGCGGGTGTTGCGGGCTCGACGCTCTCGGCCAAGCAGACCGTGCAGCGCCACCTCACCGACGGTTCCGCGCTCGAGAAGTTCAAGGATCTCGTCAAGGCGCAGGGCGGCGACACGACGTTCATCGACCATCCGGAGAAATTCCCGGCGGCGAAACACATCCGGAAGCTGCCGGCGCCGAAGCGCGGCTACGTGCACACGATCAACGCGGCGATGATCGCGCACGGCGTGCACATCTTGGGTGCGGGCAAGAATGCCGCGGGCGACAAGATCGACCATTCCGTCGGCGTTTCCGAAATCAAGAAAGTCGGCACGCAGGTGAAGCAGGGCGAGCCGCTCATGATGATCCACTACAACGACGAGGCGAAGCTCGAGCAGGCGCTCGATCATTTCAAGAATGCCTACCGTCTGGCACCGAAGCGTCCGACGCCTCCGCCGCTCATCGTCGAGCGTGTGGCTTAAGACGCGTCGCGCGACGGGCGAGTCACTCGGGCCGACCGGATTTCCGGTCGGCCTTTTTCATGTCGTCCGTCGGCCCACGGAAGGGCGCAGCGCGTCGAGCGCCGAGGCGGTCGCGAGCGGAAAGGCGGCGAGCACCGTCGGGTCGGTGCGATTCGCGCCGATCGGTGCCAGGGCGCGCAGGACCGGGCGCCCGGTGTTGGGCAAAGCGGACCAAGGCGTGGTGGTGACCAAGGCGGTGACCAAGGCGAGGACGGGGCCGAGGCCGGCCGGCGGCGGCAGGGCGGCGGGCACTCGGGTGGCGAGCACTCGGGTGGCGAATGCGTCGTCGGTCAGTGCCCTGGGGGCCCCGCGAAGGAGGGCCTCGAGCCGCGGGAGGTCCAGGCAGATGCTGAGCCACTGGGGCGTCGAGCAGGGGCGGGATCGGGCGGCGGGTTTAGGTTTGGAGGTTCCATACGGCGAGGAGCGGGCGGAGCCCCGTTTTTCCGCGGGGGAGATGAGTTTTTGCGGTGCCGACCGGCCAGTCAGGGAGCGCGGCGATTTCGGCATGCGAGCGGTCCTGTGGGTAGTGGAGGTGCAGGGCCAGCCGATCGTCGGGATTTAGGTGCGCGAGCGCGGCGATGAGGTCGCGGTGGAGGTCGGGCTCGGCGGTCATCGCGGGCACCGCGAGGGCGCTGGCGCCAGGCGGGAAAGGCGGATCCGCCGCGGAACCGGGCCAAGCTGCGCCACGCTTGGAGAAATGTCTCCTGCGCGAGATCGTCGGCGTGCGCGGCGTCGCCGCGGGCGATGAGTTCGCGGTCAGTCACGGGCGGGCGGACGGGACGCGCGGGGGCAGGCGGTCCTTGCGGCCAAACAAGGTGGCCAACCGCGCGCAGAGCCGCAGGGCGACGCCGCTGAAGCGGGGGATGGCGCCGAGGTAGCGCAGGGTGTTCGACCTGGCGCCGAGCATCCGCCAGAGGCCGGCTCCGCCGGCGATGCGCCCGATGCCGCCGCGGACGTCGTGGTGCGTGCCGGGGGCTTTCGCTTTCCCCTGGTCGTCGTCCCGGTCCGGCGCGAGCAGAGGCAGGGGCCGGCCGCTTTCGAGTGCGCTGCGGGCGGTCGCAGGCCCCATTTCGCGGCGGCGGTGGTGAAATACAGTCCGCTGGCAGTGAACACGCCCGCCAGAATAAAGGCGGCGGTCGGGATGATGATGAGGCCGGGGAGTTGGCCGACACTTAAGCCGAAAAGGTCGGCGAGCCGGGGAGGGGAGAACGAGGTGGATGGTGAGGTGGCTCGCCGGGTGGGTGGAGCCCGCGCGGCGTTTGGATTCAAAAATCTTGGACGGCGGCGGGCGGCCCGCGATTTCGGGGAACCGGAGCCCGGGGCGGGCCACCATGCAGAGATGAACGTGAACCTTAATTACGTGCTTTCCGTGCTTTGGTTCATCCTGTGGCTCGCGGCCCTGGTGGACTGCCTCAAGGGCAACAGCCCGAACAAGCTGGTGTGGGTGGTGTTGATCATTTTGCTGCCGTTTCTCGGTTCGATTCTCTATTTCGCGATCGGTAAATCGCGGGTTTGAGCGGCCGGCGCGCGCGGGCAGGTTAAGCCGGGCGGTTTGTTTTCTCGTCCTTTGGTCGTTTGCGGTCTTGCGTAGGCGGCATGACTGACGACGAACAACTGCCCGAAGAGAAGCCCACCAAGGCACCGCCGCCGGTAATCGACCGCTCGGCGTGGACGAAGCCGTGGGCGCAGTTGAAGTATTTCACGTTTCAGCCGGCGATTTTTCCGCGTCTGCTCGGCCAATGCTCGCCCGATGCGCGGCCCGGGGACTTCGTCAACGTTTACGACAAGAACGGCCATCTCACGGGCGGCGGGCTCTTCAATCCGCGGGCAAAAATTCCGCTGCGCGTCGTGTGCCACTCGACCGAGCCGGTCAGCGAAAGCTACTTTGAGCTGGCGATCCGCCGGGCCGTCGCCCTGCGCCGCGAGCTGTTCAAGCTGGACGAGACGACGGATGCCTACCGGCTGATCAACTCCGATGGTGACGGCCTGAGCGGGCTGATGATCGACCGGTATGGCGAGACGCTGCTGTGCGAGGTTTATTCGCTGGGCATCGCGCAACGCCTGCCGAAATGGCTGCCGTTGTTGCACGAGCTGGCCGGCACGAAGTTCGCGCGCGTGCACGTGGACCACGACCTCGGCAGCCTCGAAGGCATCAAGCCGTCGCTCTTCAAAGAGACCAACGCCGCGGCGCCCGACCGGGTGAAAATCCGCGAACACGGCATCCGCTACGAAGTGGACTTTGCCGAGGGCCACAAGACCGGGTTCTTCTGCGACCAGCGCGACAACCGCCGGGCCATCGCGCGGTTCACCAAAGACGCGCGCGTGCTCGATCTCTGCTGCTACACGGGCGGCTTTTCGCTCAACGCCAAAATCACGGGCGGCGCCGCCGATGTGACCAGTGTGGACCTCGACGAGGTCGCGCTGGAACAGGCGAAGCGCAACGCGAACCTGAACCAGGTCCGCCTGAAGTTTGTCCATGCCGACGCATTTGCGTATGCGCGCCAGATGCAGCAGAACGGGGAAAAGTGGGACGTGGTGGTGCTCGATCCGCCGAAGTTCATTTTCACGCGGGATGCGGCGGGCAATTGGGAAGGTCGGCAGAAATACGAGGACCTCAACCTGCTGTCGATTTCTCTGGTGAAGCCGGGCGGCATTTTTGTGACCTGTTCGTGCTCGGGGCTGCTGTCCCTCGAAGATTTTGAGGCGCATGTGATCAAGGCCGCCCACCGGCTGAACCGCCGCCTCCAGTTCTTCGATCGGACGGGTCCCGGGGTGGATCATCCGGTTTTTTCGAACTGCCTCGAAAGTCGTTACCTCAAAGTCCTTTGGGCGCGCGTGATGTGAGACCTTGGCGCTGCAAGCGAGCCATTGCTTTGCCCGGAATTTCTGCCCAGCGTTCTGCCTCTATGCCGCGTCTGCCTGTGAATTCCCTGCGAACGAGCCTGGGTGTGCTCCTGCTGGGGTTGGCGCTGTCCGGGCAGGCCGCAGACAAGGAGAAAGACAAGCCGGCGTCCCTGATGGGCGCGACGAAGGAGCAGGTGTATTCGCGCCTGGGCGAACCGCGCAGTGTGATGAAGGCCGGCGTGCGGGAGGTCATGTTTTTTCCCAAGGTTAAGGTGACACTCCGCAACGGGGTCGTGATCGAAACCGAGGAAATGTTTGAGGATGCGCCGCCTCCGCCGCCGGCACCCGTGAAGCGAGCCCCCGAGGCGCCGGTTGCCGCGCCGCTGCCGGCGAATTCGACGGACAGCGCCGAGCCGCTCAGGAACCGTCAGACGGGTGCAGCCGCGAGCGTCACGCCCTTGGGCGGGGCGGCGACCGAGAACGCCGCCGCGGCGAAACCGACGGAGGCGCCGGCGGACGTTCGTCCGGCCCCGCCGACGACCGGAAACGGCGGATTGGAAATCAAATTTGTCCGGGCGCCCGCGGCCAAGGCGCCGCGTCCGACCGCGGGGGCGTCC
>CAJAYO010000725.1 GCA_903948415.1 uncultured Opitutia bacterium
ATCAGTGGCGCAGGGACGGCGTGCCCTTGCCGAATGCCACCCATCCGGTCCTCCGTCTCGACAACATCCAGCCGACCGACATCGCCAACTACGACGTCGTCATCACCAGCGGCACGGCGTCGGTGACGAGCCCCGCGCGGACGTTCAAGCTGTTGCCCGAATTTCACTCGGCCGATTCCGACCGCGACCGCCGCATCGGTTTGATCGAACTCACCCGGATCATCCAGTTCTACAACCAGCGCATCGGCACGGTCCGCACCGGGGAGTATCACACGCTGGCCGGCACGGAAGACGGGTTTACGCTCGGGCCCGGCGCCATCATCACGCCCCACGCCGCCGATTCCAACCGCGATGGTCGCATCGATATCCTCGAGCTCACCCGCGTGATCGAACTCTACAATTTCATGAACGGCTCGGTTCGCACCGGCAGCTATCATGCGGCGGTGGGCACCGAGGACGGTTTTGCGCCCGGCGTCGTCGTGAATCAGGCGTACCGCCCCACGAGCCTGTAGCCGGCCGTGGCGTCGTCCGCTCCGTCCCACGCTCGGGCCACCCGATGGCTCGAGCGCGGGGCGTTTACTTCTTCCACACGTCGCCGACTTCGCCGCCGAACCAGCGCGTCGTGATGACTTTTTGCTGCGTATAGAACTGCACGGCTTCTTTGCCCTGGATGTGGAGATCGCCGTAAAACGAATCGTCCCAGCCGGTGAAGGGAAACATCGCCATCGTCGCGGGCACGCCGACGTTGATGCCGACCATGCCGGCCTTCACGCGATGTTTGAACTCGCGCGCGGCGCGTCCGCTCGCGGTGAAAATGGCCGCGCCGTTGCCGAACGCGGAGGCGTTGGCCTGCGCGATGGCGGCGTCGAGGTCGTCCATGCGCATGACGTTCAGCACGGGGCCGAACACTTCTTCGCGGGCGAGCGTCATGTTGGCCTGGACGCCGTCGACGATGGTGGCCCCGAGGTAGAAACCGCGCGGGGCATCGGCGACGGTGAGGCCGCGGCCGTCGGCGATGACCTTCGCCCCTTCGCTTTCGCCGCTCGCGACGAGGCTCAGCACGCGGTCGCGGTGGGCGGCGGTGATGACCGGGCCCATGTCGGGCTGGGCGGCGGGGGCGGGCTGATCGGTGCGGCCGATCTTGATCGCGCGGGCGGCGGCGACGAGGTCGGGTAGGAGGCGCTCGGCGGCGGCGCCGACCGTGACGGCGGTCGAGCCCGCCATGCAGCGTTCGCCGGCGCAACCGAACGCAGCGGTGGAGAGCGCCTCGACGGTTTTGCCCATGTCGGCATCGGGCATGATCACGATGTAGTTTTTCGCGCCACCGTTGGCCTGGACGCGCTTGCCGTGGCGCGTGCCGGTTTCGTGAATGTATTTCGCGACGGGCGTGGAGCCGACGAAGGAAATCGCGCGCACTTTCGGATGAGTCAGCAGGGTGTCGACCGCCTCGCGTCCGCCGTGAACGATGTTGAACACGCCCTTGGGCAGACCGGCTTTTTCGAGGAGCTCGGCGAGGATGACCGCGGTGAGCGGGACTTTTTCGCTCGGCTTCAGGACGAACGTGTTGCCGCAGGCGATCGCCAGCGGGAACATCCACAGCGGCACCATCGCGGGGAAGTTGAACGGCGTGATGCCGACGCAGACGCCGAGCGGCTGGTGGAGCGTCTCGCAATCGACGCTGCGCGCGAGGTTCTCGAGGGTGTCGCCAAAGAGCAGCGTGGGGACGCCGCAGGCGTATTCGATATTTTCGATGCCGCGATGCACGTCGCCGCGCGCTTCGGCGAGCGTCTTGCCGTGCTCGCGGGAGACGGTGGCGCACAGCGCATCGTAGTTTTGCTCGATGAGTTGCCGGTAGCGGAAGAAGACGCGGGCCCGCTCGACGGCGGGCGTCTCGCTCCACGCCGGAAACGCGGCGTGCGCCGCCGCGACGGCGGCGTTGGCCTCGGCCGCCCCGCCGACCGGGCACTGCGCGATGACGTCGCCGGTGGACGGATTGAAGACGGGCGTGGTGGCGAGTTGCGTCGAGCGCAGCCATTCGCCGGCGATGTAGTGGGGGACGAGGGGCGTGATATTCATGAAGGGGAGGGCGGACTTCAGTCCGCCGAGTGGGAAGCGTGGGCGAGGGCGGCGGACGAAAGTCCGCCCTGCTTTATACGTCCAGCATCCGCGAACGGACCGACGAAATTAAATCGCCGTAACCGCCGAGAAATTGGCTGAGGGTGTGCTGGGTGGCGCCGTAGCCGAGGAACTCGGAGGGCTTCAGGCCGTCTTCGTCGTGGGCGCGGATGAAGTCGGGGAACTTCGCCCGGAGCTCGGCGAGAATTGCGTCGTCCACGGGCTGTTCGAGCGTGAGGGAGGGGGCGGTGCCGGAAACGTTGAACTTCGTCCACCAAGTATAGGGCACGGTTTGCAGCACGTCGCGGCCGATGATCTGCGACCAGTGGTTCTCGTGGCGATAGGCGGCGGCGAGCAGCGTGCCGGGGAGACCCCGTTGCTTAAACAGGCGGTGCGCGTGCTTGAAGACCGCGATGCCCGACCATTCGATGGTGCCCGGCGTGACGGAAAGGTTTTGGGCCTCGGCCACGCGCTTCAGTTGGTCGTCAACCCGGCCGATCATGAGCGTGATGTAGGGGCGGATGGCCTCGGCGTCACGACCCGCGGCGCGGGCGCGCTTGAGGCCGCGGGCGAGGGCGGCGGAGACGGCGAGAGCCTGCGGCACGGTGAAGCTGACCGTGGCGTTTACCCGGATGCCTCGGGCGGTCATTTCCTCGATCGCGGCGATGCCGACCTCGGTGGCGGGCGCTTTAATCGCGATGTTGGGCGCGAGCGCGGCGAGCTGGGTCGCCTGAGCCACCATCCGGTCGTAGCTCGGATAATATTTCGGATTCACCTGCGCGGAGAGAAATCCTTTCACGCCGCGCGTCGCCGTGTAGACGGGCAGGAGGCGCGACGCCGCATCGAGGGCGAGGGTGTGGATGAGTTTCCACGCAATATCGTCCTCGGTGTCGGCCGGGTGTTCGACGAGAAGCCGGTCGATGATCGGATGGCAGAGCGCGGGCTGCGCTTTCACGGCCTGCGCCACGATCACGGGATTGGAGGTGCCGCCGACGGCGCCGAGCGCAACGGCTTCGGAGAGCTCGGCGGGGACGCCGGAGTCGTTCCACCAATCGGCGCCGAGCGCCGTCATTTGGGACATGCGGGAAGGGATCATGGGCAGGCAAGTTAGACGCCGGCGTGGGCGCGAACATAGGCGCGGGCGGCGCGGGCTTTGGGGAGGGCGGGAACGTTGACAGGATCTTCCTCGGCTTCGGCGACGAGCCAGCCGCGATAGTCGGCGGCGGCGAGGATGCGGAAAATGGCGGGAAAATCGACGCAGCCATCGCCGGGAATCGTGAACACGCCCTCCGTCACCGCCCGGCAAAACGACCCGCCTTCACGGCGCACGCGCTCCGCGATGGCGGGGCGCACGCTCTTGAGGTGCACGTGGGCGATGCGGGCGGCGTGCCGTTGCGCGACGGCGACGGGATCGATGCCGGCGAACGCGAGGTGGCCCGGGTCGAGCACGAGAAAGAGCGCCGGCACGTCGGCGAGCAGGCGGTCGAGTTCGGCCTCGGTCTGGATGACCGTGCCCATGTGGTGGTGATACACGACGCGCATTTCCTCGGTGGCGGCGACGGTGCAGAGATGGTGCAGGCCGGCGATGAAGCGCGCCCATTCGGCGGCGTCGAGCGTGCGGCGATCGGTGGTGCCGTAGCCGAGGGCGGCTTCGCGCATGCCGTGGATGCAGGCGCTGCATTCGGCGACGATGGCGACGCGGGCGCCGAGGGTTTTGAGGAGGTTGAGGTGGGCGCGGAAAGTTTTCTCCTCGGTCGCGAGGTCGGCGGTTGCGAGGTAGGTGGAGTGCCAACCGCTGACGAGACGAAGGTGGTGACGCGCGAGCGGCTCGGCGAGGGCGGCGGGCGTACGCGGGTAGGCGTGGCCGAGTTCGCTGCCGGCGTAACCGGCGGCGCGCATCTCGCGCAGGATCGTGTCGAGGGGCACATTACCGGCGAGTTCGTTGAAATCGTCGTTGCTCCAAATGATGGGATTGGCGCCGACGAGGCAGTCGGGGTGAAGCGAGACGCGCGGCTTGGCGTAGCGCGGTGCTTTAGCCCGCGCTTTGAGGCGTTCGAGCGCGGGCTGAAGCACCGCGCTACCTCGGACTGCGACTTCGGGTCTTTTCTTTTTCATCAGTAATAAAATTTCTGTTTCTTCAACGCCCGGTCATACGCGGCCCGTGCCGCTTTGACGCCGGGGAGTTGCGAGGTGGCCGAGACGGGGACGTCCCACCCCGAGGTGCCAGGCAGGCCGACGTCGGCGCGGACGGTGACGTGGATGATCACAGTGCCGGTCGCGGCTTGGGCGGTGGTGAGGGCGGCGGTGAGCTCGGCGAGCGTGTGGGCGCGGAGGCCGGTCGCGCCGAGGCTCTCGGCGTTTTTGGCA
>CAJAYO010000726.1 GCA_903948415.1 uncultured Opitutia bacterium
CGCCTGCTCGGGCTCGACCGGTTGCCGGAGTTCAAAACCTTGCGGGTGAAAATTACCCTGCTCTGCGCGACCGCGGGGCAGGCCGGCCAGGGGCAAACCCGGCTCGCCCGGGAGTGGATCGCTGCGGCGACCGATCCGGCCGATCTGGCAGGGCAGGGGAGGTTTTATGTCGATGGGCACCTGCGCGTTTATCACGGCGGCCGTACGTCGTTGCCGGTCCGATACGTCGCCCGGGAGCGCCTCTGCCTGAGCGGCGCCACGGATTATTGCGTCAAAGCGGGGCTGCTCGCCGCGTTGCGCGAGCACGTCATCCCGCCGTTGCTCTCCAGCGTCCCGGCCGCGCCTGCAAACGGGACGGCGACCACGCTCCTGGCCAACACCTGCTCCCCAGGGGCACCGCGCTGCCCCCGTGGGGTTCGACCGCGAGCGCTACGCGCCGGAACCGTTGGCCGCCTGCCACGTCCTCGGCACCGCGATCCGCCCCGACCACAAGTTCCCCGGCGAGGCGTGGCCCGGGTCCGAGTTTTCCCCGGCCACGCGGCGCCGCCACTCCGGTGAGCTCGTCCCGCGCGGATGGCCGACCGATGGACGCAGGAAAACTTTCTCCATTATATGCGGAGAAACTTTGGCCGGGACCGGATGATCGAGCCCGGCCCGACGCCGCTTCCTGACCCCACGGTGGCGGGCAACCCCGCTCGCGCCGGCTCAAAGCCGACTTGCTTCGCCACCGCGCGGACTCGCAGCGCAGCTGCGCGCGGCTCGGCGCGATGGTGCTGCCGCTCGCACCCACCCCGGAGGAAACGACGGCCTTTCTGCAGCCGCGCGGCGAGTTCCGGGCGGCGATCACCGCCACGGCGGCGCGGCTGGAGGCGCGCCAAGCCGAGCGCAAAGCGACCCCGCAAAAAGTCGCGCTCAAGGAGCTGCCGGCCGCGAACGCTTCGCGCAGCTGGGTCCGGAGAGTAAACAGTTTATCGATACGATCAAAATGATCGCCTAGCGGGCCGAGAGCGCGTTGGCCGGCGAAGCGCGCGAAACCCTGGCGCGCTCCGACGCTGCCCGCGTGTCGTGGCGAAGGCTCTTCGTGACGCCCGCCAACCTGCGCCCCGACTACGCGGCGGGCACGCTCTCCGTCACACTCCACCGCTGCGGCAGTGCCCTGCAGGACGCCACCATCGCCGACTTCTGCGCCACCCCTCACCGCGACGGAAACCTGTTTCTCGACCATCTCCCTCCGCCTCTGCTACCGCCAAGTGGGATCACCCTGATTCCTGTCGGGGTCAGGGGGGCTGGGGCTACGGGGTGTTCTACGCGGTGTCCGGGCGGCTCGATCAGGGGGCTTGTGCGGCGCTTTTGAGCGACGGGTTGCAGGCCACGCGGGCGCGCTCCCGCAGGCCCTGGCGCTGGACGGCAAAATGATCCGCCACCACCTCGGTCTGCTTACGCTCGCGCAGCACGAGGACGGCGCTCCGCTGGCGGTCGCGGCGAGCGCCGTCGAGTTCCCTTTCGCCCGCAGTATCGTCGTGGTCCGCAGCGCCACGACCGAGAAGAAAAAGGCCGGACCGTCACCGGGACGCGCCACGGC
>CAJAYO010000727.1 GCA_903948415.1 uncultured Opitutia bacterium
AACCGTCGCTTCCTGGATGACGCGCCACCTCGGCCACCCGCCCCGCCGCGACGAATCCCTCACCGCCGGCGACTTCCGCCTCACCGCCGTCGAAGTCAGCACCGAGCGCATCCGCCGCATCCGCGTCGAACGCATCGCCGACATCCCCACCCTCTGACCAACGGACGGGCGGTTTCCCCACCGCCCATTTTTTCACCACCGTAGCGCCCCCAGCCCCCGCCCTCCTCCCTCGTCTCCGCCTCCTCTCCGGATCTCTTCCTCCCCTCAAAATCTTCCGACCCAAATCCGCCAAAAAAAAAGAAACCCGCGCACCCATGCCCTCCCTCACGTTCCGATTCCCTTTCGCTCCCGCCGTCCTGCTCTCGGCGCTCTGCCTCGCCCTCGTCGCCTCGCTCCCCACGCACGCCGCCCCCGCGAAGCTCATCGAGAAAATCACGGCACCCACCGCACCCGCCGCCACCTCAGCGTCCTCCGCCCCCCCCGCCGCCGCCCAGATCGTCATCCCCTACGCCAAATACGTCCTCCCCAACGGCCTCACCCTCGTCGTCCACGAAGACCGCAGCGACCCCGTCGTCCACGTCGATGTCACCTACCACGTCGGCTCCGCCCGCGAAGAGATCGGCAAATCCGGCTTCGCCCACTTCTTCGAACACATGATGTTCCAGGGCAGCGACCACGTCGGCGACGACCAGCACTTCAAGATCGTCACCGCCGCCGGCGGCACCCTCAACGGCTCCACCAACCGCGACCGCACCAACTACTACCAGACCGTCCCCAGCAACCAGCTCGAGAAAATGCTCTGGCTCGAAGCCGACCGCATGGGCTTCCTCCTCGACGCCGTCACCCAGAAGAAATTCGAAGTGCAGCGCGGCACGGTGAAAAACGAACGCGGCCAAAACTACGACAACCGCCCCTACGGCCTCGCCCGCGAAGTCACCGCCCAGGCCCTCTACCCCTACGGCCACCCCTACTCCTGGCTCACCATCGGCTACGTCGAGGACCTCAACCGCGTCACCGTCGACGACCTGAAAAACTTTTTCCTCCGCTGGTATGGTCCCAACAACGCCACCCTCACCATCGGCGGCGATGTCGACACCGCCGTCGCCGTCGCCCTCGTCGAAAAATACTTCGGCCCGATCCCGCGCGGCCCCGCCGTCACGCCGACGAAACTCCCCCCTCCCGTCCTCGACCGCGACCGTCACATTACCCTCGTCGACAACTACGCCCGCCTGCCCCAGCTCTCGATCACCGTCCCTTCCGTCCCCGAAAATCACCCCGACGAACCCGCCCTCGACTGCCTCGCCCAGATTCTCGGCCAAGGCAAAAACTCCGTCCTCTACCAACAGCTCACCCGGACCCAAAAAGCCCTCGGTGCCTCCGCCTTCAACAGCACCGCCGAGCTCTCCGGCGAGTTCATCTTCAGCGTCACCCCGGCTCCCGGCACCTCGCTCGCCGCCACCAAGAAACTCGTCGACGAAGCCCTCGCCTCCTTCGACACCCGCGGCGTCACCGATGAAGATATCGCCAAATTCACCGGCTCCATCGAGGCCCAGCTCATCAACGGCCTCCAGAGCGTCTCCGGCAAAGTCCGCTCCCTCGCCGCCTGGCAGACTTACACCGGCACACCCAACCGCATCGGCGTCGAGCTCCGCCGCTACACCTCCGTCACCAAAGCCGACGTCCGCCGCGTCTACGAAAAATATCTCAAGGGTAAACCCGCCGTCATCCTCAGCATCGCCCTCAAATCCGACCCGGCCAACGTCGTCGCCCCCGCCGACTACACCCCCGACGCCTCGGCGTATCGCGCCCCCGACTACGGCTACGCCGGCCTGAAATATACCAAGGCCACCGACACCTTCGACCGCAGCACACTCCCCGGGAACGGCCCCAACCCCGTCGTCAAAGTCCCGCCCTTCTGGCGCACCACCCTGCCTTCCGGCGTCGATGTCATCGGCGCCGCCTCGCGCGAGCTCCCCACCGTCGCCCTCACCCTGTCCCTCCCGGGCGGGCAGCTCGGTCTCGCCGCTACGCCCGCCAAAGCCGGCCTCGCCCAGCTCTACGCCGCCATGATGAACGAGGACACCCAGGACCGCTCCGCCGAACAGATGCAGCTCGTCCTCCAAACCCTCGGCAGCTCCGTTTCGGTCGACAGCGACTTCGACGACATCCAATTCAACGTCCAAACCCTGAAAAAGAATTTGGACAAAACGCTTCCGCTCCTCGAGGAGCGTCTGCTCCGGCCCAAATTCACCGCCGCCGCCTTCGACCGCCTCAAGCGCCAGATGCTCGAAGGTTTCAAGTCCCGCAAGGCCCAGCCCGCCCTCGTCGCCACCGAGGTCTTCGCCAAAATCAACCACGGTCCCACCAGCATCCTCGGCGTCAGCCCCGCCGGCACCGAAGAGACCGTGAAAAACCTCACCCTCGCCGACGTCGAGGACTACCACGCCCGCTTCCTCACCGCCCGCGGCGCCAAACTCGTCGTCGTCGGCGACATTACCCGGGAAGAAATCGTCGGCCGCCTCGGCTTTCTCGCCAAACTGCCCGCCCGCGACGTGCAACTCCCCGCCGTGCCCGCCGCCCCCGCCCTCGCGAAAACCCGCCTCTACATCGTCGATGTGCCGAAGGCCGCCCAGACCGAATTCCGCGTCGGCTACGTCACCGGCCTCACTTACGACGCCACCGGCGACTACTACCGCGCCGGCCTGATGAACTACATCCTCGGCGGGGCCTTCAACAGCCGCCTCAACCTGAATCTCCGCGAGGACAAAGCCTGGACCTACGGCGCCCGCTCCGGCTTTACGGGCAGCAAATATTCCGGCTCGTTCACGTTCAGCTCCGGCATCCGCGTCGACGCCACCGGCGGCGCCCTCACCGAGGTCCTCCAGGAACTGAACGCCTACGCCCAAAAAGGCATCACCGCCGAAGAACTCGCCTTCACCCAGAGCGCCCTCGGCCAGCGCGATGCGCTCCTCTACGAAACCCCGCTCCAAAAAGCCGGCTTCATCCGCCGTATCATGGACTACAATCTCCCCGGCGACTTCGTCGACGCGCAGAACAAAATTCTCGCGACGATGCAGAAATCCGAGATCGACCGCGTCGCCGCGAAGTGGATCAAGACCGACGCCGTGAACATCCTCCTCGTCGGCGACAAAACCAAAATCCTCCCCGCCGTCGCCCATTTCGGCTACGAAGTCATCGAACTCACCGCCGACGGCCAACCCGTCGTCCCCCGGTAATTCTATCCGAACGGAGGGGCGGTTTTCCAACCGCCCTTCGGCCCCTCCGGAAATCCCCCGCCGGCGCGGCCGGCCACCGTCCGCGCTGCCCGTCCTTCCGCACCGTAGGCCGCGAGCTTGCTCGCGCTCCCTCACCGTAGGCCGCGAGCTTGCTCGCGCTCCCCCACCCTAGGCCGCGAGCTTGCTCGCGCTCCCCCACCCTAGGCCGCCACCAAGCTCGCGCTCCCCCACCGTAGGCC
>CAJAYO010000728.1 GCA_903948415.1 uncultured Opitutia bacterium
CCGGCGGGCAGCCGGCTCACGCCATGAACCGGGGGTTTTTTTCGTCGCGGCGGAGGGCGGCGCGGTGGAATGGGACTGCGGCAGCCGATTGGACCATTGATGGGGCGGCGGTCGTCGCGCGCGAGGCGCGGGTGACGACGCGCCGCGCAGGCCGGGGCCGCGGCGGAAAACGATTTCCTGATCGTCCGCGTTGGTGGGCGTGGTGGAACCGGCCCGGCGGCCGGGCGTGCCGGTGCTGACCCCGACGCCCCGGACGGAAAGCCCGGTGTGGCGGAGCAGGCCGCGCAAAGCCGCAGACGATTTTCGGTCGATCCACCCCTCCGCGGGGCCCACCTTGCCGACGCGGGATTGGACTTCGGTGGGTTTGCCGAGGGCGACCTCGACCATCGCGGGCGTCATGCCGACGCTGGCCTTTTTGGCGGACGACGGCCTCCAGGACGTCGATCGGCCAGGTCTCGTAATGGGCGTGCTTGGCCTTGATGCGCCACATCGGCGAAGAAGCGGAGGCGCCGAGGAGCGAGAGCGCTCCGGCCAGTGCGAGGCAAACGGGGGCGGCGGAGTGGTTTCATGGGCGGCAACGCGGGGAAGACGCGCAAGGGGGCGACCGATGGTCCGCGACGATGGTTTTGGCAGCGCGAACGACGCCGATGCAGGGGGCCGGGATCGGCAGCGTGGGGTCGATGCGAATGAGGCGGAGTCGGAGCCCCACTCCGCGCTTCCCATGTCGGCGCGAACTGTTTTGCTCGGAGTTGATTTGATGCCTCAAGACACGCTTCCGCTGGGTCTGCTGTCAGCCCATTCCTCTTCATGAATCAGCCCGGCCAGGCCATTCGTCCTTCCGGAGGCATCGACGCGCCAGGCCACGCTGACGGTTTCACCGGGTTGCGGTTGCTGCTCGCCCTGGCTGCGGTGGCGCTCGCGGCCTACATCGCGATCTCCGAGGTGGGCAAATACCGGACCCGCGCCCAGCGCGATCAATTTGTCGCCGATCTCCGCGAGATCGTGGCGGTGTTTCAGGCGTATCAGGCCCAGAAGAGCACTTGGCCGCCGGCCACGAATCCCGACATCCGCACTCCGCTCGGCATGGAGTCTGCGCTCGCCGCGACGCGCTGGCTGGCCGGGCCGCCGTTTGGCGGCACCTACGAGTGGCAGCTCTCTCCGCGCCCGGTGCCCCTGCCCTTCCAGGATCTGGCGGATAAGCCGGCGATGGCGGATAAACCGGCGGTCGGCGTGAACGTCACGGCCTCCCCGGCATCCCGCCCCAGCGCCAACGCCAACGCCGGCGGCAGCATCGCCATCACGGCATTTTCGCCCAAGGCGCCTCTCGCACTGACGTCCAAGGATTTGCTCTATATCGACAGCAAGTTGGACGATGGCGACCTGGCCACCGGACGATTTCGCACGGGATTCAATGGCTGGCCCGTTTATCGGGTCGGGCCGAGCCCGTAAACACCCACGGGACGCTCGTATCCCACGCCCTCCTTCCGCCCGATGTTTTACGTCACCTGTGTAAATCTCAGCGCCGACGCGCGCAACGGCGACGCGGGCTGCGGCCCGCGCCGCACCGTTGAGATGTCGGCCGACAGACTCGTCGCGCTTCTGGAGGTCTTCGCCCAAATCGACGCCGGCGAAAACAACGCGGCGGATCCCGAGATTCGCATCGAGTCCCGGCGAAACCGTTTCGTGATTCGCACGGCGCAGAAGAAACTTTTCCTGAACAACCCGCGCAATCTGACCGAGCCGACCTACGTGCTTTCGCCGCGCGAGATCATCGCGGAACTCGATGGCTCCGCAGCGGAAGCCCGCCGCATGGCGGCCCCCGTGCCGCTGCCATCGGCGACCGAGGGGCGAACGACTGGCGCCGGCGATTTTCTGAATGAATTCCCCGCGCGGGCGCCGGCGAATCCGCCCTCGTTTCCCTTTGGCTTCCTCGCGCTGGTGTTCGCTCTGAGCGGCTATATCGTCTACGCGGAATTCTTCGCCGCGCCCGGCGACGAACGGCCGGCGCTCGTCCCGCTCTCCGCCCCTGAGCTCGTCGCCGAGGAATCGTCGCTGACCGGCGCCTACATGACTGGCACCGAGCCGGGACACCATGGCATCGTGATCCTGGCCGGCGGCAGACTGGAGCTTTTTCGAGTGAACGCGCGCGGCGGACCGGGGACCGTTTACGGCACCTACCGGTTAGGTCGGAAAAATGGCGAGCTTGCGCTGAGCATTGATCAGCCGGGTGGTCTGATCAAAGTGACCGGGCGCGATGCGCTGGAGTATTGCGGGGAGACCTACCGGCGAATCCGGGGCCGCTAATCGGTCAGAGCTTCGAAAGCTCCGTGGCGTATTCCGCGGCGTTGGCGAGGTAGGTGAAATCGACGCGGCGATGGGAAATGACCTGGGGACAAATCGGCGGGAAGACGCCGTTCGAAAATGTCTTGTCGAAGCCCCACTGGCGGACGGGCGCGCTGTAGTAGTCGTTGGACCAAGCGCCGGTGGCGACCCGGGAATTATACAGCGAGACCAGCGATCCACGGATGGCCACGGTCCGGGTGCCCCAGTTTTCGAGAAAGTGGGGCATGTTGTGCAAGCCGCCGCTATACTGCTGGGTGCCCGAACTGGTGGGTGAGGTCGGGTTGGTGCCCGAGATGAAGGCCGCGGCGATTTCCACGCTGGCCGCCACCGAGGGCGTCGAGTTGTTGAAGCTATTGGAGGCGGAGCTGTTCGTCGGGTTCTTGGTCACGCTGCCGCCGGCGTACGGCGCGAGATTGGTGCTGCTCGCGGTGCCGAAAAAGTTGGCGGAGAGCACCGTGATCGCATCACCGGCCAGGGCGACCGGAGTCTGGACCGAGGGATTCGCGGTGCCACCCGTACGTCCGTCGTCGGGGAAGAGGGCCGAATTGGTCGCGGCAGCCGTACTGATGACGCCATCGGCATTGAAGTTGCCCAATATATAAATGGGCGCGCCGGTGGCAATCGTCAGCCCCTCGACCCCGTTGGGTGCGAGCGTATCGGCGGGGGTCAGCGAGCTGCCCTTGTTCACCTTGCCGTTGGCCAGCAGCACGCCGGTCAGGTTGCTGCTGGACGACGTCACCTCGACATAGACTCCGCCGTTCCAGCCGGTTGAGCCGGACACAAAGGGGTCGTAGCCCCCCACGGAGCCCTGGCCCCATTTGGTCTTGTTGTCCGCGGCCAAAATGTCAGCGCCCGCGGTCTTGCCGCTGCCTGTCATGTTCGTCAGGGCGGTCTTCAACGTGGCCATATTGATCTGCACCAAATTGACCCCCTTATCTTCGTGCCGGTCATACATGCCGGTGCTCACCGTCTTGCTGCTCGACACATACGCATAGGGAATAAACTGGATCAGGTTGCTCGGCACTGTCCCCAGCTTGATCCCGTCGTTGGGCCCGAGGTTGGCGGCCGCAGTGCCCGTGGGCGCGGAACGGGGATCGCCGAACAGGGTGATCGTCGCGACGTTGGACGCCGAAACGACGACGCGGATGTAGAGCCCCGCCTTGTTGGCAAACTTCTGTTCCTCGATGGCCAGCTTGGCCGCCCGGTACGGGTCGCCCGCGGCCGGGTTGGCCAAGGGGGGCTCGATCAGCGAATGCGGGCCGTAGCCATGACCATAGCCCGCGCCAGTCCCGACTTTCGCCCCGTCGTCGGCGATGGGGTCCGTCGCCAGAATGTCCGTGCCCGTGACGGCATCGCGCCCGACGATTTCGGTATAGCCCATCGGGTTGTAGGGCTGGATGCCCATTGCGGCCGTGAGGAGTTTACCCTTCCACGTTTGCGAGGCATAGGTGACAAAGCTCGCCGACCGCGCGGGCGTCACCAGCGCCAAAAGCGCTTCCAGGCCTTCCGTCGAGGAACTGGCGCCCATGGTGCTGTCATTCCAAACGCCGTTGGAGGTCCTCATGTTGGCCACGATGGTACCGGTCGGATCGGTGGCGAAATTGACCGCCGTGCTCGCCGAGATGGTCGAGCCGCCTTGTTGTGCCGTGTTCGAGGTGCCGCGCCAGGCGTGAAACACGTGACCCGCCACCGTGACCGGTCCGTAAAAAGTCAGGGCCCCGGAACCCGTCGGGCCGGGGAACAGATTGCCGTTTACATGGACCGGGCCGTAAATGTCCATTTTCGGGGAGGCGTTTATTTCGAGGTCATTGCAGCTGTAAAATACCGCATAGGCGAACAGCGGCGCCCCGCGCATGGACACCTTTTGCTTCACATACGCGTTGATGGGCGGGCCGCCGCCGGTCGGCGTGACCGTGACTTTGGCCAAGATGACCACATCGCGGCGAAACACGTAGCGGCCGACCATGGGATCGAACGTGTTGTTCGGATCGTTGGGATCAATGTAGTACAGCGCCGAGGTGGGCACCTGCTGGACTCCCCCCGCGCGCAGCGAAATACTGCTGGGGTCCACGTGACTGCCGGTGAAAAAACTCGCCGCGACGGCCGTCGGAAAGGCCACGGGCGTCTGCCCTCCCGCCTCGAACGTCGGGTTCATCCGGGAGTTAAACGCCGCCACCACCTGAAAGGCCCCGTATTCCGCCACGGCCTCGGCGGCGTTGCGGGCCTCGATCAGGGCGGCGCTGCGGTCGCTGAGCCCGCGCTCGGTGGCCGACCAGCGCATCAACGACCCGATCAGCGTAAACAACAGGAAGCAAAAAAGCAGGACGGTCACGAGGGCCGAAGCCCGCTCCCGGCTGAAAACATGTCTTCCGGCTGATGGTTTCATAAGTCGCAACTACCCCCGCGGGGAGATCGTAAAGTTGTAGGTGTTGCCCGTCTGGGCGGACACACCCTTCTCGGTTAAGGAGGCGGAAATCTGCGCCGATATCATCACGCTTCGGTTGAGCAGATTGTAGAAAAGCGGCGGCGTCACCACCGTCTGGGTCGCGGTGTTGGCCGCAAGCCCCTGGGCCAGCTGGGAGAGCGCCGGATAGGAGGAAATGCTCCCGGTGACGTAGGTGTTGAGGACCTCAAACATCGGGGTGGACTTGGCGTCCACGGGCGTAGACAGCGGAATCTCAAAGCGTCGGACCGGACCGTTGTTGCGGGTGCTGTCCGTCACTTCCCGGTAATACCCGACGAGCTTGGTGATCATGCTCGTGCCGGTGCTGGCTTGCGCCGGATCGACATAAACCAAGACCAGAAAGTCACCGACCTGCCCATCGACCAAGCTGCCGTCGACCGCGACCCCATTCACGAGCTCGGTGCGGGTGCTGAAGTTTGGATAAAGGCAGAAGTAGTTCGCCGTCACGGCATCCGAGGCCAACCGGCCCGTGATGGCCCGGATGTCCCGGTTAATCGTGTGCTCCGCGCGCACGGAATAATAGATCATCAAGGACTGCCGGAGGAAAGCCACGAGGCCGACCGTCGCCAATCCGGTCAAAGTGACCGCGATCATGAGTTCGACGAGGGTGAATCCGGGGCGGCGGCCGCGAGCGTTTGAAGTCAGCCGATTCATGGCGGTCAAAAAGTCTGCACGACCGAGCGCATCGTGCGGACGGAATCCATGCGGTATTTGATGACGCCCCCGTCCAAATGCTGCCAGGTATAGACGATCACGACGCCGTAAACTTTGGTCTGCGCGGGCGAGGTCGGAGACAAATCGCTGATCTGGACCCAGAAATTCATCCGGAGGTCGGTCTTGCCGGGCACCGTCATCGGATACGCGGTCAGGCTCGCATTGGCTCCGGGCCAGACCGTCGCCCAGGACGCCGTGCCGGGAAGCAGCCGGCTGTCCATATCAAAGGACTGCAGGTTGTCCACGACCCCGGTGGGGGTCACCCCGGGCCTCGCACCG
>CAJAYO010000729.1 GCA_903948415.1 uncultured Opitutia bacterium
AGCACCGCGGAGTTCTTCGCGCCCCAAATCCCCCAGCGCCCGGCCTTCGTCTTGACCACCGCCGTCGGCGACCAAGCCGTCTTCTCCGGTCTCGCCCGCTTTGCCCCGTTGGTCGCCACGATCGACACCATGCTCGCCGCCCCCGCCGCCTACGCCGCCCACCGGGCCCACCCCGGCAACCCGCCCGCGCGCTGAAATCGACCGCCGCTCACGAAGCCGTCGTCTCCGGCACCGGCGCGCGCAAGCGTTTCGTCATCGCCGCCGTCAACGCGAGCAACCGCGCGCGCACCTGGGCCAGTTGCGCCCGCGTCGTGCGCGAGATTGGCGCGCTGCACCCGATCGCCAGCAGCAGGCGTCCACTCGCGTCGAACACCGGCGCGCCGAGCGCGATCACCCCGCTGTTCGCGACATTCTCCGTGAGCGCATAGCCCTGGCTCACGATTGCGCCCAGCAGCGCCAACAGCTCCGCCGCCGTGCGCGGCGCACCCGCACCCAGGCCCGCCAGCTCCTTCGCCTTCGCGTGCCGGAGTTGCTCCTCCCGGCTCTGGTAGGCCAAGAGCACCCGGCCCGAAGCGAACACGAGCGGTCGATCCAGCACGCCGTGGTTGTGCGTCACCGCGAGCGGATGTCCGGCCTGAATCCAATCCACCACCACGGCTTGTCCTCCCTGCCACGTGGCGACGACGATGGTTTCGTCGAACTCCGCGGAAAATCCCTCGATGAACGGCCGCGCAAACTGCCGCAATGTCGTCAGCGGATCGGAGCCGCCGCCCAGACGGATCGCCGCGAGCCCGAGCCGGTATTGGCGCGTCGAGGGATTGGTCTCCGCGAACCCCGCCGCCACAAGCGTCTTGAGCAGCTGGTGGGTCGTGGGCGGCGACAGCTTGAGCTGGCGCGCGAGATCGCGGACGCCGATCCACTCGCCGTCGAGGTCGAGCGCTTGCAGCAGACGGAGGGCTTTTTCGACGGACTGGATCATGGTTGGATTGGACGGCGGACAGACCACCGGCCGCGACACTCAGCGTTAGCTGGGGCCGGCCGACAAGCCCGCAGTGTTCGGCATCGCCGAACATCGTACGCTTCCGGCCGTCCATCACGTGTTCGGCTAATCGGAACGACATTCCGCTAAACGGAATCTAAGCTTGCAGCGATTCGCTTGCCGGGACTGAGTTTGGGCCGTCCGCTCTCCCCTGTTCGGCGTGCTTCATTCCCGGCCGTTCGCCCCACCTGGGTTCTTCGCCCCGCCCTTCGCTCCCACCCCCAACCCGCCCTGTCATGAGTTACCCCTCCCATCCCGCATCCGTCCGTTCTTCCGCCTGCCGTTCATCCGTGACGACCTCCTGCCGCGCCCCCGCCCTGCGGGCTCTGCTCCTCGGGCTTCTGTCCTGCGGCCTCCCCGCCGCCCAGGCGCAAAACGTCCCGGCCGCCGCCGCCGCACCCGCGGCGGGCAACGAAACCGAAGCCATCGTCCTCAGCCCTTTCTCCGTCACCTCCGCCAGCGACGCCGGCTACGCCGCCGGCGATTCCCTCGCTGCCAGCCGGTTCAAGACCCGCCTCATGGATTCGGCCGCGACCGTCTCCGTCTTCACCGAGCAGTTCCTCAAGGATCTTGGCGCCAGCTCGCTCGCCGAAGTCCTCGAATACGGCGTCAACTCCAACATCGACTACGACCAAAACCGGCCCGACCCCACGATGTTCTACGTCGACGCCGGCCTGCAGAACACCCGCATCAACAACCGCGGCCTCTCCGGCTCAAGCCTCACCGATTTCTTCCGCTCGCGCATGCCCGTCGATGCCTACAACACCGGCCGTTTCGACTTCGCCTCCGGCCCCAACAGCGTCCTCTTCGGCGTCGCGAACTCCGCCGGCTCCATCAACACGTCCACCCTCCAGGCCGAGCTCCGCAAAAATCACTACAAGTTCTCCGCGCAAGCCGGCCGCTGGCAGGACTACCGCGCGTCCGTCGACAGCAATTTCATTCTCGTCCCCCAGCGCGTCGCGTTCCGCGTGCTCGGCGTCCACGCGCGCAAGGACAGCTGGCGCGCATGGGACAACCGCGAGGACAACCGCGTCACCGGCTCCCTCCGCGTCGTGCCTTTCAAGAAAGCCGGCACGCAGATCGTCGCCTCCCTCGAAAAGGCCAATCTCTCCGGCATGTGGTCCGTCCCCCAAAACCTGGCCGACAACGTCTCCTTCTGGGAAACGCTCCCCGACTCCCAGCGCCTCGTCGACAACCGCGGCACCGCCGCCCTCAACGCCAACCTCGCCGCCGCCCGCGGCCTCGAACGCATCGCCGGCAACCGGCACTTTATCGTCACCAATTCCGGCGACACCTACGCCAACACCGTCGGCGGCGTCTTCGGCGGCCTGAATCTCTATACGAGCACCAGCTTTTACGAAACCGCCGCCCAGTTTAACACCCTCGTCGGCGTCGTGCCCGGTTGGCAGCCCGCGATCTATCGCGACACGTTCCAAACCCTCCTGCCCACGTCGCCCGCCCAAGCCGCGAACAACGGCCCGTATCAATCCAACCTCGTCGCCCCCTACCACGTCGGCTACGGCCCTGACACCACCAACGCCAGCGACGTCCAGCGCTTGTTCCTCCGCCTCGAGCAGCCCGTCGGCAAAAACCTCTTCCTCGACGTCAGCTACCAAAAAGAGACCGCGACCGGCTCCGCCTTCCGCCTCGATACCCAGATCTCCGCCGATCCTAATCTCTACATTCCCGACGCCACCGGCGGCGTGAAATCCAATCCCTTCGTCGGCCGCTACTACATCGACGGCGCCCCGCTCCGCACCATCAACACCGATAACAACGAAGCCCTGCGCGCCTCCGCCCTCTACAACCTCGATCTGAAAAAATTCGGCGACCACAAGATCCTCGCCATGTGGGAGCGGAGCGAAAACACCAACTCCCAGCTCCAGGGCAATCAGGTCCTGATCAACGCGCGCACCAACGCCCCCATCGCCAGCGCCGATATCCGCAACGCCAACAACCGCGTCGACTACCGAACCTACCTCACGCCCGGCACCGACTACCGCGCCTGGTTCGCCGGCACCTTCGCCGACGAAAAACTCGTTCGTCTTAACGGCATCGACTACAAAAAGGACTTCACCGACCGCAGCGTCTCCGGCAACAAATCCGACGCCAAAACCTACGTCCTCGCGACCCAAAGCGCCTTCTTCGACAAGACCGTGTTCGTCTCCCTCGGCTTCCGCCGCGACGACTACACCACGCTCACCCGCGTCGCCTCCCTCCTCGCCGCCACCGATCCGCGCGTCACCTCCGGCGCACGCTACGCCGGCGACGGCGTCCTCACCGACCAGTATTTGCCGATCAATGACGAGACCTTCGACACCTACACCGCCGGCGTCGTGTGGCACGCCCTCCCGGCGCTCTCCTTCTTCGCCAACCAGGCGACCAACGTCGCGCCCGCCATGACCAACCGCCGCGTCATCGCCAACAACTTCGACGTCCCCAGTCCCGTGCAAGGCAAAGGCTACGACACCGGCGTGATGGTCCGCCTCCTCGATAACCGCTTCAACGCCCGCCTCACCTACTTCAAAGGCGAGAATCCCGGTAACCCCGTGAACCGCCTGAACTCCGTCGTCGTCGACCACGACCGCATCATCAGCGCGCTCATGACCACGAACAATCCGGCGACCGGTCGTCCCTACATCACGCAGGCCGAAGCCTTCGAAAAATTCGTCTACCAAAAGTCCCGCGGCGGCACCGTCGGCACCTACGGCGGCGCGCTCCTCGACGGCCTCTCGGACGATGTCACGACCGGCTACGAGGCCGACCTGAAGTTCAACCCCTCGCGCGCGTGGACCTTCACCGGAGCGTTTTCCTACACCAAGCTCGAGCGCAGCAATATCTTCACCGAGTTCGAACCGTGGTTCGCCTCCGTCCGCCCCTACCTCGAGCGCTTCGGCAGTCCCCCCGGCCTCGTCGATCAGAACAACAGCCCCGTCAACGTCGCCGAGCACGTCGAGCGCATGCAGCTCGCGATCGACGATGTGCGCAACGCCGGCGCCTTCGGGTTCAACAACCGCCCCTACAAGGCAAACCTGTTCAACCGCTACACGTTTGGCGCCGGCAAACTCCGCGGCGTCTTCGTTGGCGGCGGCGTCCGCTGGCAGAGCCAGAATCGCGTCCAACGCATCGTCACCGGCCTCTCCGCCGCCGGCCGCCCGATCTATGGCGCGACGCTCTACGGTCCGGAGATCCTCGAGGTGGACGCCCTGCTCGGCTATTCCGGCAAGATGGATTTCTTCGGCCAGCGCACCACGTGGCGCGCCCAACTCAACGGCTACAACGTGCTCAACAACCGCGAAATTCAGGTGCTGCGTTTTTCCGCCGACGGCACCCGCCTCTGGCGCGTGACCCCGCGCGCCCCCGCCAGCTGGCGCGCCTCGTTCTCCGTGGACCTGTAACCCGGCCCCTCTCGTCGTCGCCGGTACCCGCCTCGTGGGAGGCGGGCCCGCACGCACTCCCCGTCTCCTCCCGCCCCGCCATGCTCTCCCCCGCCCGGTCCTGGCTCCTCTGCAGTCTGCTCTTCTTCGCGGCGGCCCTTTGCTTCCTCGACCGGCAGGTACTCAGCGTCCTCGCCCCGCAGATCATCGCCGAGTTCGGCATGTCGAACACCGGCTACTCGCGCGTCGTGTTCGCCTTCGTGCTCAGCTACACCGTCATGCTCGTGCTCGGCGGGCGCGTGCTCGACGCGCTCGGCACGCGCCGCGGCCTCACGCTCGCCGTCGGCTTCTGGTCGCTCGCCAGCGCCGCCCACGCCTTTGTCGCCGGCCCGCTCACCCTCGGCGTCGCGCGCTTTTTCCTTGGCGCCGGCGAAGGCCCCGCGATTCCCGGCGCCATCAAGGGCGCCGTCGAATGGATGGACCCAAAGCGCCGCGGCCTCGCCATCGGCCTCGTCACCAGCGGCGCCTCGCTCGGCTCGCTCATCGCGCCGCCGCTCACGGTCTGGACCGCCTCGCACGTCGGCTGGCGCGGCGCCTTCGCCGCCACCGCCGCCCTCGGCGCGATCTGGCTCATCGCGTGGGTGCTCGCGTTTCGCGGACTTCCCACCACCACCGCGGCCGCGCCCACCGCCGATCGCCCCGCTGCCACCTGGCGCTCCCTCCTCGCCCGCCCCGAAGTCCGCCGCCTCCTCGCCGCCCGTTTCTGTTTCGATCCGGTCTTCTACTTCTACATGTTTTGGATTCCGCAATACCTCTCCCGCGAACGCGGCCTGTCGCTCACGCAGATCGGTGCACTCATCTGGATGCCCTTCGTCGCCCTCGAAATCGCCAACCTCGTCGCCGGCCAGGCCTCCGACATGTGTGTCGCGCGCGGCTGGTCCCGCCCCCGCGCGCGCCTGACCCTCATGCTCGTCGCCGCGTTGCTCACGCCCGCTTCCTTTTGCGTGGCCCTCGTCGGGAGCACCCCGTTCGCCATCGCCCTCATGGCGGTGCTCATGTTCGCCCACGGCATCTGGATCACGAATTTCATGACACTGATCGGCGACACCGTGGAGTCCCGCGACGTCGCCACCACCGTCGGCCTCACCGGTTTCTGCGGCGGCGTCGCCGGCATGCTCTCGAACCTCGTGATCGGGCCCGTCGTGGACAATTTCTCCTTCACGCCTGTTTTCCTCGCATCCGCCGTCGTGTATCCGCTCGCCTGGCTCATCCTCAGCGGCCGCTCCCCGCTCCGTTAACTCCGCTTCTCCGTGAACCCTCTTTCTTGCCACCAAGCCCACCGGGCGCGGACCCAGGGGCCACGGAGCCAATCCCGCTGCCTTGCTCCGTGTCCTCTGGGTCGGAGCTCCGTGCGCTCTGTGCCCCCTGCCTTGGTTTGATTCCGGTATTCTCTTTCCCTCTCAAATTTTCCATGTCCGCCGTCACCTCCTCTCCTTCCTCCGTTCCCTCCGCTTCCTCCGCCGCTCCCGCCGTCCGCATTCCGCGCCGCAAACCGCGCACCGCGCGCATCGGCCTCTTCGGCGTCGGCTACCACGTTTACTGGGGCCAGTTCCCCGGCCTCCTCGACGAACTCCTCGCGAAGCTCGCCATCCTGGAGAGCCGCGTCGCCGCCACCGGCGCGACCGTCACAAACTTCGGCATGATCGACAAAGCCCAGGACGCCTACGCGCTGCTCCCGAAACTCAAGGCCGCCGACCTCGACCTCGTCTTCTGCGACATGGTCACCTACGCGACCTCCGCCACCTTCGGCGCGATCATCCGCGGCCTCGATGTCCCCATCGTCCTCGTCGCCCTCCAGCCGCTCGCCGCGATGGACTACGCAAAAGCCACCACGCACATGCAGCTCGCCAACGACGATTTTTGCTCCGTCCCCGAGTTCACCGGCGTCGCCATCCGCATGGGCAAACGCCCGCCCGAGGTCATCCTCGGCACGCTCCACGACGACCCCGCCGCCGACGCCGAACTCACCGAGTGGTGCGAGATCGCGATGGCCCTCCATGACCTGAAACGCGCCCGCCTCGGCCACTTCGGCCACCCCATCGAGCACATGCTCGACATGCAGACCGACCAGACCGCCCTCACCGCCGCCTTCGGCCTCCACGTCGTCCAAACCGAGGCCGACGACCTCCTCCGCGTCAGCCGCGACATCACGCCCGCCGAGATTGCCGCGAAGAGCGCCGAGATCCTCACGCTCTTCGACACCCCCGATCCCAAGGCCGACCCGCTCACGCGCAAACTCACCGACGAAGACCTGCACATCGCCGCCCGCACCGCCGTCGCCCTCGACAAATTCATCGCCCTCCACGAGCTCGACGGCCTCGCCTACTACTACGAAGGCGAGTCCGGCAGCCCTCTCCGCGAACTCGTCACCAACCTCATCGTCGGCAACTCGCTCCTCACCGCCGCCGGTTTCCCCATGTGCGGCGAGTCCGACCTCAAAACCTGCGTCGCCATGCTCATCATGGATCGCCTCGGCATCGGCGGCAGTTTCGCCGAGTTCCACCCGATCGATTTCCGCGAGGGCTTCGTGCTCGTCGGCCATGACGGCCCCCACCATATCAACATCGCCGCCGCCAAACCCGTCCTCCGCAGCCTCGTGAAATACCACGGCAAGCCCGGCAAAGGCGCCGGCGTGGAATTCAAAATCAAGGAAGGTCCCATCACGATGCTCAGCATCGGCGTCACCGCCGCGGGCAAATTCAAATTCATTATCGCCGAGGGCGAGAGCGTCCACGGCCCGATCCCCGCCACCGGCAACACCAACACCCGCGGCTTCTTCCGCCCCGACGTCCGCACCTTCCTGAAACGCTGGGTCGCCGAAGGCCCCACGCACCACTTCGCCCTCGGCATCGGCCACCGCGCCCAATCCCTCCGCCGCATCGGCGAAGCCCTCGGCCTCGAAACCGTCGTCATCAATCTGGAGAAATAAAATGAACTCATCGTTCCGCTCCTCCCGTAGCCCGCTTCGTGAGAAGCGGGACCTCCTCACTCTCGCCGTCGCTCTCGCCTCCACCCTCGTCACCTCGGCCTCCGCCGCCGAGCCCACCCTCGAGTCCGGATTCCGCGCCCCGCCCCCCGCCGCCCGCCCGCACACCTACTGGCTCTGGCTCAACGGCCACGTCCACCTCCCCACCGCCGCCGACGAACTCCGCGCCATGCGCGACGCCGGCCTCGGCGGCGTGCTCCTCTTTGAGATGGGCGCCCGCGGCGACCCCGCCACGACGCCGCCGCCCGGCCCCGCGTTTCTCAGCGCCGACTGGCTGAACCATCTCCGCGCCACTACCGAGCAAGCCCGCGCCCTCGGTCTCCAAGTCGACATGTCCGTCATCAGCAGTTGGGACATGGGCGGCCCGTGGATCGAGCCGAAGCACGCCGTCATGGGCCTCTACTCCACCGAGACCATCGCGACCGCCACCGCCGGCACTCCTCTCGATCTCGCGCTCCCGTTTCCACCGCCCGAACGCGCCGCGCCCCTCGCCGCCGACGGCCGCCCCGCCTTCTGGACCGACGTAGCCGTCTTGGCCCTACGCGCCCCGCGCCGCCTGCCCGCTCACGAGTTCGTCCTCCGCCTCGATCCCCTCGGCCCGCACGACGTCGCCGCCGTCGTCCTCGACCAGGGCAAGCCCAACGCCCCCGTCGCCCTCGCCGCGACGATGACTCCGGTCCGCGAGTTCAGCATCGCCGTCTCCACCACCGGCACCGCTGACAGCGATTTCACCGAAGTCCACCGCGGCACGCTCGCCGCCGCCGCCGGCCCGCAACGCTTCGCGCTCCCCGCCGGCACGCGCGCCGCCCATCTCCGTCTCCGCCTCCTCTCCGGCCACGACGACGCCCGCCCGCGCCGGACGCTCGGCGAACTCGAGGTCCTCGACCCCACCGGCCGCAATCTCGCCGGCTCGCACCGCGCCGACCAATCCCGCGACGGCGCCCTCCTCGTCCGCGAGCCCGTCCCGCTCACCTACACCGGTTGGAGCGCCGCCAAAATCCACGACAACCTCCGCGAAGGCTCCGGCGGCGTCTTCGCCACGGCCGGCCGCCCGTCCTTCGACCTCCCCGCGCTCGCCGACGTCATCGACGTCACCCCCCACGTCGACCGCACCGGCCGCCTCCGCTGGTCCGCCCCGCCCGGCGAATGGACGCTCCTCCGCTACGTCTGCATGGTCACCGGCGAAAAACTCAAGGTGCCCAGCCCGTCCTCCGACGGCCTCGCCAGCGATCACCTCAACCCCGAGGCAACCCGCCTGCACATGAACCACGTCATCGCCCGGCTCCGCGCCGGCCTCGGCGACGACCTCGCCAAAACCGGCATCGAAAACCTTTACCTCGCCAGCTACGAAGTCGTCGGCCGCGTCTGGTCGCCCGTCTTCGCCACCGAGTTCAAACGCCGCCGCGGCTACGATCTCACGCCCTACCTCCCGGCCATCTTCGGCGCGCGTATCGGCGGTGACACCACGACGGCCCGCTTCCTCTTCGACTACCGCAAAACCCTCGGCGAAGTCGTCGTCGACGCCTACTACCGCACCGCCGCTGAAGTCGCCCGCGCCGCCGGCCTGAAAATAAAATCCGAAGCCGGCGGCCCCGGCCCGCCCATCCACACGCCGCCCATCGACGCCCTCTCCGCCTACGGCGCCATCGACAGCGTGCAAGGCGAGTTCTGGCCCTTCTGGCCCGACAACGACGCCCTCAACGTCATCAAAGAACCCGCCTCCGCCGCGCACATTTACGGCAAAACCCGCGTCCATCTCGAAGCCTTCACCTCCTTCCACCACTGGGCCGAGGGCCCGCAGGATCTCAAACCCAGCGCCGACCGCGTCTTCACCGAGGGCGGCAACCACTTCGTCTGGCACACGTGGACGCATCAGGCGCCCACCTACGGTCTCCCCGGTCTCGTTTACGGCGCCGGCACGCACCTCAGCCGCAGCGTCACCTGGTGGCCGAAAGCGAAACCGTTCCTCGACTACCTCGCCCGCGGCTCGTTCCTCCTCCAACGCGGCCACTTCGTCGCCGACGTCCTCTACTACTACGGCGACGGCGGCATGAACTTCGTCCTCCCCCGCAAAAACCCGTCCACCCTCGGCCCCGGCTACGACTACGACGTCACCAACGCCGACGCGCTCCTTCACCGCTTCACCGTCCGCGACGGCCGCCTCACGCTCCCCGAAGGCACGAGCTACGCCCTGCTCGTCCTCCCCGACCGCGCCGACATCCACCCGCCCGTCCTCGCTAAAATCGAATCCCTCGTCGCCGCCGGCGCCACCGTCCTCGGCCGCCGCCCCACGCGCGCCACCGGCCTCGAAGGCTTCCCCGCCAGCGACACCCGCGTCCGCGAACTGGCCGCCGAACTCTGGGCCGACCTCGACGGTCAAACGCGCACCACCCGCCCCCACGGCCGCGGCCGCGTCTTCACCGGCGTCCCCGAACGCACCGTGCTCGCGACCCTCGGCGTCGCGCCCGATTTCACCGCACCCGCCACGCTCGACTTCACGCACCGCCGCGACGGCGACGACGAAATCTATTTCGTCCGCAATAAAACCGCCGCCCCCGTCACCGCGACCGCCACCTTCCGCGCCGGCGACCGCACACCCGAACTCTGGGACCCCATCACCGCCCGCATCGCCCGCGCTCCCGCCTTCAACCGCTCGCCCGCCGGCACCGCCGTCCCGCTCACGCTCGCGCCCCACGGCTCGACGTTTGTGATCTTCCGCGCGCGCTCCACCGCCGCCCCGCTCGCGTCCGCTTCCGAAACCGCCCCCGGCCTCCCCGCCCCGCTCGCCCTCGACCGCGACTGGACCCTCGACTTCGCCTCGCCGCTCGGCACCGCGCCCGCGCACGTCACCCTCGCCCAAGTCGCCCCGTGGACAGCCCCCACCACCAACCCCGCCCTCGCCGCCTTCGCCGGCACCGGCACGTATCGGAAAACCTTTACGCTCCCGCCCGGTTGGCACGCTCCCGGCCGCCGCCTCGACCTCGACCTCGGCCACCTCTGGACCATCGGCGAAGTGTATCTCAACGGCCAATCCCTCGGCGTGCTCTGGACCCCGCCGTTCCGCGTCGATGCCACCGCCGCCCTCCGCGAGGGCGAGAACCAGCTCACCGTCGAAGTCATCAACACTTGGCACAACCGCCTCGTCGGCGACGTCCGCCTCCCCGCCGCGGAGCGCGCGACCCGCACCAACATCCTCGTCTCGCAGCGCAAGGCTTGGAAAGACCACGCGCCCATCCCCTCCGGCCTCTTCGGCCCCGTCCGCCTCATCCCGAGCCAACTCACGCGCCCATGAAAACGCTCCGCGGCCTCTCCCTCCTCGCCCTCCTTCCTCTCGTTACCGCCCACGCCGACGACGAAAAACCCACCGCCACCACACCCGTCGCCGCCGGCGCCCCCTACCGCGAACCCTTCGCGCAATCCTTCCCCATCCGCCAGGAGCAACACCTCCAACTCAAGACCTACGTCGACCAACTCCTCTCAACCCAGGTCGACCGCGCCCTCCTTTCCCTCGCGCCCGATTTCTCCAGCCCCGCCGCCTACGAACGCTCCCTCGCGCCGCACCGCGCCCGCCTCGCAGCCTCCTACGGCACACCTCCTCCCGGGGCCCGCGAGGGCCGCATCACCAAAATTCTCCAAGTCGCCGAAGACGCCGACTGCACAATTTATCGCGTCTGGATCGAAGTGATCGACGGCGTCGATGCCTACGGCCTCTACCTCGTTCCCAAAAAACTTTCCGCCAACCCCCGCACCGCCTCCGGCCGCGCCCCGCTCCTCATCGCCCAACACGGCGGCGGCGGCAACCCCGAGGCGATCGTCGATCTGGATACGCGCGCCAACTACCATTCCTTCGGCCGCGCAGCCGTGCGCCGCGGCTACGCCGTCTGGGCTCCCGCCCTCGCGATGCGCAGCGCCTTCAGCGGCGACCCCGCGATCCCCGGCGCCAGCCGCGAACTCCTCGACCAAAAACTCCGCCTCGCCGGCACGAGCATCATCGGCGTCGAACTCCACAAAATCCTCGAGAGCACGCGCACGCTCC
Organism: uncultured Opitutia bacterium; assembly: GCA_903948415.1. Lineage (GTDB taxonomy): Bacteria > Verrucomicrobiota > Verrucomicrobiia > Opitutales > Opitutaceae > GAS368. The sequence goes on from CAJAYO010000729.1 coordinate 11,499, forward strand.
TCCGCACCCGCCCCGAAATCGACCCCGCCCGCGTCGGCATGACCGGCCTTTCGTGGGGCGGCTTCTTCACCATGTATGCCACCGCCCTCGCGCCCTTCATCAAGGTCGCCGCGCCTTCCGGCTACCTGCGCGACACCGCCGCCCTTCTCACCCGCGCCACCACCGACACCGCCACTGCCGCCGACCGCGACCTCTTCGACGACCTCGGCCACTTCCAAGCCCTCGCGCTCATTTGCCCGCGCCCCTGCCTCGTCGAAATCGGCGAACAAGACGGCGCGCTCAATCCCATGGCCGGCGCCCGCGCCGAAGCCGAGCGCGCCGCGACCTTCTACCAAAAACTCGGTGTCCCCGACCGCTTCCAGTTCAGCCCCCACCCCGGCGGCCACGAGTTCGCCCCCCAAACCATCCTCGCCTTCTTCGACCGGCACCTCTGACGCCACCGCGCCCCATCATGCCACCCCGCCGTCACCCCCGCCCCACCCTTCTCTTACTCCTCTTCCTCCCCTTCTTCCCCACCGCCGCGCTCGCGGCCACCGTCGTCACGGCAGCACCGCGCCCCAACATCGTCGTCCTCCTCGCTGACGACCTCGGCTACGGCGATCTCTCGAGCTACGGCGGCACCGCCGTGCCGACCCCGCGCCTCGACCAACTCGCCCGCGAAGGCATCCGCTTCACCGATGGCTACGTCACCTGTCCCGCCTGCGCGCCCAGCCGCTTGAGCCTCATGACCGGCGCGTATCCGCAGCGCTTTGGCCTGACGTGGAACGACGACCGCAGCGCCCACCAACTCCCCGACACCCAGCGCCTCCTCCCCGAACTCCTCCGCACCGCCGGCTACACCACCGGCCTCGTCGGCAAGTGGAACATCGTCCGCCCCGCCGCGCAGGTCTTCGACGAGGTCCACGATTTCATCGAGTGGGAGTCCGACTATTTTCCGCAACCCGACGGACGCTACCTCGGCAGCAACGCCACCCAGAGCCCCGGCTTCGCCTCCGGCAAAACCGCCCTCTGGGGCCCCGCGCGCGCCACCGACGAATATCTCCCCGACCGCATGGGCCGCCACGCCGCCGACTTCATCGCGCGCCACGCCGCGCAACCGTTCTTCCTCTTCGTCAGCTTCAACTCCGTCCACAGCCCGTGGCACGGTCGCCACTCCGACCGCACCCGCTTCGCGCACCTCCCCCACGAAGTCCTCCGCCTCTACGCCTCCATGGTCGCCGGCCTTGATGAGAACGTCGGCCGCATCCTCGATGCCCTCCGCGACCAAAAAATCGCCGACAACACCCTCGTCGTTTTCCTCGGCGACAACGGCCCCGCGAAAGGCGGCCCGCACATCGAAGGCTGGAAACCCGATTGGCCGAAACAACTCATCGTCGGCTCCACCGGCCCCCTGCGCGGAGCGAAAACCGACCTCCTCGAGGGCGGCATCCGCGAACCCTTTATCCTGCGTTGGCCCGCCCAACTCCCCGCCGGCCTCACCTACCGCCACCCCGTCATCGCCAACGATCTCCTCCCCACCGCCTGCGCCGCGGCCGGCGCCGTCATTCCTGCCCCGACCCTCGTCGACGGCGTCAACCTCCTCCCCTTCCTCCGCGCCGCCGTCGCCGCACCCGGCGCCTCCGACCGCGCGCCGCACCATACGCTGTATTGGAAAATCAAATCCGCCGCCGCCCTCCGGCGCGGCGATTGGAAACTCCTCCTGCTCGCACCCGACTGGCGGCCGCAGCTCTACCATCTCGCGACCGACCCCGGCGAATCCCGCGACGTATCCGCTGAACACCCCGCCCTCAGCCGTGAACTCCATGCGGCCTGGCAAGCGTGGAACGCCCCTTTGCCGCTCCCCGCCCGCCGCGCGCGTTGACCGCGCGGCAGGCGCGCCCTTCACTCCGGACGCGATGCAACTCAAATGGCGCCTCTCCCACGTCGAAGGCTACCTCGGCCTCGGCATGGTCCGCGCGGCCGCTGCCGAGTTCAAACTCCTCTCCGCGACCGAGCGCGACACCACGCCCGCCCTCGCCCTGCGCGTCGCGCTGTGCCAGGAACAGCACGACTGGCCTGCGCTCCGCGACGCCTCGATCGCCCTCGTCCAGCGGGTGCCCGGGGAGGCCGGCGGCTGGATCACCTGGGCCTACGCCGTGCGCCGCGCCGAATCGCTCGCCGCCGCCGAAGAAATCCTCCGCCTCGCCGAAACCAAGCACCCGGCCGAGCCGACGATCCAGTTCAACCTCGGTTGCTACGCGTGCCTCAACGGCGATCTCGCCGAGGCCCGGCGCCGCGTCGACCGCGCCATCGCCCTCGACCCGAGTTTCCGCGCCCTTGCCGGCACCGATCCCGACCTCGCCGCCCTCCGCTCCGCCCCGCCGGCCGCGTAGCCGGCCCGTTGCCCGCCCACGCCCAGCCGTGGCCGGCTAACCGGACGCTCCGGCCTTCGCGGGTATTTTTCCGCTCGCGCCGCCCCGTCCCGATGCCCATCACCCTCCGTGCTCTCCCCTGCATGTCTTCACCGCTGCTTGCCCTTAGCCAGCTGACGAAATCCTTCGGCGGCGCCCGTGCGCTCCGCGGCGTCAACTTCGAGCTCCAGGCGGGCGAGGTCCACGCCCTCCTCGGCGAAAACGGCGCGGGCAAAAGCACGCTCATCAAGATCGTCACCGGCGCCCACCAACCGGACGGCGGCACGATTACGGTCGCCGGCCAGATCGTCGCCGGCCTTACCCCCGCGGCCGCCCACGCCCTCGGCATCGCCTGCATTTATCAGCAACCCGCCTTGTTCCCCGACCTGACCGTCGCCGAAAACATCGCCCTCCGCCTCGAGCCCGGCTCCGCCCTCCGCCGCGTCGACTGGCCGGCCCGCCGCACCCGCGCCCACGACCTCCTCGCCCGCATCGGCGCGTCCATCGCACCCACGGCCGAAGTCCGCACGCTCTCCATGCCCGAGCAGCAACTCGTGGAAATCGCCTGCGCCCTCGGCGCCGGCGCCCGCATCGTCATCATGGACGAGCCGACGGCCTCCCTCACGCACAAGGAGCAACACCTCCTCTACGCCGTCGTGCGTGACCTCCGCGCCCACGGCGTCGGCGTCATCTACATTTCCCACCGCCTCGAGGAAATCTTCATGCTCGCCGACCGCGTGACCGTCCTGCGCGACGGCCAGAGCGTCGGCACCCACCCGGTCGACGGCCTCACCGAGACCGCGCTGATCCGCCTGATGGTCGGTCGCGAGATGACCCAGATCTACCCGCCCGCCGAGTCGGTGCCCGGCGAAACCCTGCTCACGGTGCGCGACGTCGGCTGCGCCGCCTCGGGCGTGAAACACGTTTCCTTCGACGTCCGCGCCGGCGAGATCTTCGGCCTCGGCGGCCTCGTCGGAGCAGGCCGCACCGAACTCGCCCGCGTCCTCTTCGGGCTCACCCCCGCCGACTCCGGCGAAATCACCCTCGCCGGCCGGCGCCTCACGCTCCGCTCCCCGCAGGAGGCCATCGCCCACGGCATCGCCTATGTCCCGGAAGACCGCCGCCGGCACGGCGTCGTGCTCGATCTGCCCATCGCGCACAACGTCACGATGGCCCTCCATCGCCACCTCTTCCCGACCTCGTGGCTGCGTTTCGGCGCCGAGCGGTCGCTGGCCCTCGAGTTCATCCGCGACCTCGCCGTCAAATGCGCCGGTCCCGCCGCCCCCGTCGGCAGCCTCTCCGGCGGCAACCAACAGAAAGTTTCCCTCGCCCGCTGGCTCGCGACGAAACCCCGCCTGCTCATCCTCGACGAACCGACCCAGGGCGTCGACGTCGGCGCCAAGGGCGAGATCCACCGCATCATCCGCCGTCTCGCGAGAGAAGGCCTCGCCGTCATTCTCATTTCCAGCGATCTGCCCGAAGTCCTCGGCATGAGCGACCGTATCGGCGTGATGGCCGGCGGCACGCTCACCGCGATTTTGCCGGGCCACAGCGACGCCCCTACCGTCATGGCCGCGGCCCTGGGCAGCACGGAGAAAGGCGCCGCATGAAAACCTATTTCCGCGAACTCTCCGTCGCCGCCGCCCTCGTCGTCGTGCTGCTCGCCCTCGCGGTCTTTGCCCCGGCGTTCTACCAGCCGCAGCCCCTGCTCTCCCTTCTCACGCGCGAGGCCCCGACCCTGGTCGTCGCCTGCGGCATGGCGCTGGTGATCATCTCCCGCCAGATCGACATTTCCGTCGGCGCGCAATTTTCCGTGTGCAGCGTGTGCGCCGGCCTCCTCGCCGCGCGCGGCTGGCCGATCTACCTCGTCCTGCCCGCCTCCGCCGCCTGCGGCGCGTTCCTCGGCGCGCTCAACGGCGCGCTCGTCGCCGGCCTGCGCCTGCCCTCCATCGTCGTCACGCTCGCGACGATGGTCACGCTCCGCCAGGGCCTGAACCTCGTGCGCCAGGGCGAATTTGTGAATCTCCCGGACGGCGTCCAATGGCTCGGCCTCGGCCAGACCGCCGGTCAATGGCTGATCGTCCTCACCGCCCTCGGCTTCCTCGTCGCCTTCGGCCTCGGCCTGCGCCACCTCGCCGCCGGGCGCTTTGTCTACGCCGTCGGCTCCGACGCCGAGGCCGCGCGCCTCGCCGGCCTCCGCCCCCAACTCGCCACCTTTCTCGTCTTCGTGCTCCTCGGCGCACTCACCGGCCTCGCCGCCATGATGAACGTCGCCCAATCGCCGCAGGTCCAACCGCTCAGCGGCTCCGGCCTCGAACTCAAAGTCATCGCCGCCGTCGTCGTCGGCGGCGTCGCCATCTCCGGCGGGCGTGGCAACCTCTGGGGCGCTTTCGCCGGCCTGCTCCTCCTCGCCTGCGTCGCTCCCGCCCTCACCCACCTTCACGTCGAAGCCTACTGGGAAAAAGCCATCCAGGGCGCGATTATCCTCCTCGCCGTCGTCGCCGACGGCCTGCGCAGCCGAAAGGGCGGCCACCGATGAACACCGCAAAACGCGACTGGAAAGCCCTCCTCACGCGCCACGAGATGCTGCTGCTCTACGTGCTCATCGCCGAGTGGCTGTTCTTCTATTTCGCCGGCACCACCACCAACCGCCGCGGCGTCGTCGTCGGCTTCGGCACGATGGACCGGCAGTTCGACATCCTCCGGCACTCCTGCGAAATCGGCCTCCTCGCTCTCGCGCTCACCCCCGTGATCATCACCGCCGGCATCGACCTGTCCGTCGGCTCCCTCCTCGGCCTCTGCGCGATTCTCTTCGGCCAACTCTGGCACGACGGCGGCCTGCCCATCCCGGTCGCCGCCGGCCTGACCCTCGCGCTCGGCGCCCTTGCCGGCGGCCTCAACGCCACCCTCATCACCGCGCTCCGCCTCCCGCCGTTGATTGTCACCCTTGGCACCTATTCGCTTTTCCGCGGACTCGCCGAGGCCATCACCCGCGGCTCCATCACCTACACCGGTTTCCCCGAGACCTTCCTCTTCGTCGGCCAGGAGCGCTGGCTCGGGCTCCCGACGCAGGCGTGGATCTTCTTCGTCGTGGCGCTCGCCGTGTGGCTGCTGGTCCATCGCACCACCTTTGGCCGGACCTTCCGCACCATCGGGCTCGCCCCCGAGGGCGCCCGTTACGCCGGGCTCCCCGTCGAACGTCGCCTCGCGCTCGTCTACGTGCTCGCCGGTCTCATCGCCGCGATCGCCGCGATCATCTACACGGCGCGGCTCGGTCAGGCCAAAGCCGACGCCGGCACCGGCTACGAACTCTTTGCCATCACCGCCGTCGTCCTCGGCGGCACCAGCATTTTCGGCGGCACCGGCTCCGTCCACGGCACCCTCCTCGGCGTCGCCGCCATCGCCGTCTTAAAGAACGGCCTCGCCTGCCTCCCCGTCGTCATGGGGATGAACGCCGCCGAAGAAATGTCCGGCCTCCTCACCGGCGCTCTCCTCCTCCTCGCCCTCACCGCGAGCGTCCTCCCGAAAATCTTGGCTAACTTCCGCTCCCGCCCCCACGCTCCCGCCCCGTAACATCCCCGCCCCTTTCACTTTCCCTTCCCCCGCCCCTTCCCCTTTCCCTTTCACTTTCACTTTCCCTTCCCCTCCCATGAAAAAACTCCTCCACGTCTGCGCCGCCGGTGCCGTGTTCCTCGCCTCCCTCGTCACCGCCTCCGCCGCCGACGCCAAGCTCGTCGTCGCGATGCTCCCGAAGTCCAAGGGCAACGCCTACTTCATCTCCTGCAAAGCCGGCGCCGACAAAGCCGCCAAGGAACTCGGCGTCCAACTCCTCTTCGACGGCCCGACCGATTCCAACGCCGCCAAGCAAAACGAAATCGTCGAGAACTGGATCACCCTCGGTGTCGACGTCATCGCCGTCGCCGCCGAAAACAAAGAGGGCATTTCCACCGCCCTCCGCAAAGCCCAGAAGCAGGGCATCAAGGTCCTCACCTACGACGCCGACGCCATGACCGACGCGCGTTCCTTCTTCGTCAACCAAGCCACCCCCGAGGGCATCGGCCAGGGCCTGATGGACGAAGCCGCGCGCCTCACCGGCGGCGAAGGCGAGTTCGCCATGATCGTCGCGTCCCTCACCGCCGCGAACCAGCGCGAGTGGCAGAAACACGTCGAAGCCCGCCTCAAGGAAAAATACCCGAAGATGAAACTCGTCGCCGTGCGCCCCTGCGACGATCTCAAGGACAAGGCCCAGTCCGAAGCCACCGCGATGCTCAGCGCCAACCCCAAGCTCAAGCTCATCATGGCCATCTGCTCGCCCGGCGTCCCCGGCGCCGCCGAAGCCGTCAAGCAGGCCGGCCAGACCGGCAAAGTGAAAGTCATGGGCCTCGGCCTCCCCAACGAAAACCGCCGCTACGTCAAAGAGGGCGTCACCGACAGCATCATCCTCTGGAATACCGGCGACCTCGGGTATCTCACGATCTACGCCGGCGTCGCCCTCGCGAAAGACGAACTCAAGCAGGGCGCGAAGACCCTCAAGGCCGGCTCGCTCGGCACCTTCTCCATCGTCGGCGACAACATCCTCCTCGGAAAACCGTTCATCTTTAACAAGGCCAACATCGACCAGTTCGACTTCTGAGGACCGCCGCGCACCCGGGCGCACGAAACCTTCCCCCTCGCCCGGGCGTCCTCCTTTGACCATGCGCTCCCGCTCCGCCCGCTCCCGCACTCTGGCTTGCCTCGCGGTCGCCGCGCTCGGGGCGGCGAGTCCACTTTCCGCCGGCTTCCTCGGGTTCGGCGCGCCGAAGGAGGCCGACGTCAACGTCGTCGTTGACCTGACCGACGCCGGGCGAAAAATCGCCCCGCCCACCAAGGAAAAGCCCGCCTTCTACTACCCCGTGCTCGCCGGCTATCGCGAGGCCGGCTCGCTCGTCGCCGGCGAAAAGACTCCGCCGCCGAACAACGTCGCCAAGCTCCTCGCCAAGGCTCTCGCGGCCCAGCACTACTACGTGATGGGCGCGAAGACGCCCGCGCCCACGCTCATTCTCGTGTTTCACTGGGGCTACATGAATCCGCAAATCGACGACACCGGCGACGACGAGAATCCCGCCCAGGTTTTCTGGAATCAAAAAGAGATGCTCGCCCTCGTCGCCGGCAACACCCTCAAGAACGTCGGGGCCTTCGGCTTCGAACGCGACGACATCCTCCAGAACATCCGCGACGACCGTTATTTTGTGATCGTCTCCGCCTACGATTTCGAGGCCGGGAAGGAGAAAAAGAAAGTTCTCCTCTGGCAGGCGAAAATGAGCACGCCGTCGAACCGCGTCTCCCTCGCCGAGGTCATTCCCTCGATGATCACGGCCGGCGGCCCGCGCTTCGGCCGCGAAACGAAGCTCCCCGAGTCCGTCACCGCCGCACTGGCCAAAGAAGGCAAAGTCGAAGTCGGCACGGCCGTCGTCGTGCCCGATTCGCCCGACACCGCGAAGCCGCCCGCGCCGGCGAAGAAATAGGTTCGCCGGCCCTACCCCACCCGGCCCGGCATCGGCAGCGGAGCGGTGCGCGACGGCATCGGCGCGTAGTCGGGCCGCGCCAATCCGGGCAACAGGTCGGCCACCTTCACCCCCGCGCCCGTTTGCAGGCTGCGGTTGGCCGCAATCCCCACGGCAATCGAACAGGCCCCCGCGCGCTCGTCGGCGGCGCGCAGATATTTGTCGGCCGCCGGATTCGGCAGGAAAATATCCTCCAGCATCAGCCGGTCGCCCCCGCCGTGATCGCCCTCCGCACTCCACGGCGCGACGGTGCGCGCCTCGCCCCGCAACGGAATCACCCGAATCGTCACGCCGCCGTTGGCCACGCCGCCCTGCACGGTCTCGGTGCCGTTCACGTAGACCGACTCGACGATCGTGTGCTCGATCCGGCCCTTCGTGCCGTTGAACGCCACCGTGTAACCCTCCCAGGCGTTAAAGGCATTCAGCGAATAACTCAGCGTCGCCCCCGTGTCGTAGGTCACCAGCGCGTTCATCGTGTCCTCGATGTCGCTGTCGTCGCGAAACACGCAGCGGTCGCGGAAATACCCGTCGTGGCTTTCCTGATCGAGATAAAGCGACTTCAGCGACGGACTCGCCGCCAGATCGAGCGCGAAACCGCACTTCGCCTTCTCCGGACAGGTGCGGCAGCGCTCGTGCGGGCCCGTCAGCCCCATCCGCCGTGCCGTCGCCGCCGTATAGAATTCGCGCTTGCCCGTCGCCATCACCGCCACCGGCATCGCGCCGAGCCACCAGTTCACCAAATCGAAATGATGGGTGGATTTGTGCACAAACAGGCCGCCCGAGTTTTCCTTCTTGCTGTGCCAGCGCCGGAAATAGTCCGCGCCATGGTGCGTGTTGAGCAGCCAGTGAAAATCCACCGACAGCACCTCGCCGATCTCGCCGCTCATCAGCAGCTCCTTCACCTGTGAGCGCGGCGGCGAATAACGATAGTTGAACGTCACCCGGCAGGCCCGCCCGGTGCGCTGGCGCGCCGCCAGCAACTGCCGGCACTTCTCGGCATCCGTCGTCATCGGCTTTTCCGTGATCACATCGCACCCCGCCTCCATCGCCCGGATCAGGTAGTCGTGATGCGTCGCGTCCACGGTCGTGACGATCACCACGTCCGGCTTGGTCTCCGCCAGCATTTGCCCAAAATCGGCGGACCCGTAACCCCGCGGCACCGCCGCCCCGTTTTGCGCGGAACGACGGCGGGCCAGGTCCACGCGGCCCACATTCGCGTCGCAC
>CAJAYO010000730.1 GCA_903948415.1 uncultured Opitutia bacterium
GACAAATCCGACTCCGCCTTTTCCCGGAAAAACCCGTTTCCCGCCCCCGTCCTCGCCGTCCGTAATCTCAACGCCTCCGGCTCCGCCAAAGAGGTCAATCATGTCGAGTTCGCCCTCGCCGACTCCGGCCTCACCTACGAAGCCGGCGACGCCCTCGGTGTTATCCCGCAAAACTGCCCCGCCCTCGTCGCCGACATCCTGGCCGCCCTCGGCTGCGACGGCGAGGAGTCCGTCCCCGCCCCCGGCGGTTCCCCCACCAATCTGCGCCACGCCCTCACCGCCCACTACGACCTCGGCAAACCCTCCGCCGACCTCCTCGCCCTCTGCGCCGCGCCCACCGCCCACCACGTCATCGATGCGATCCTCGCCGCCGCGACCAAACCCGCCCCCGCCGCCCTCCTTCCCGCCCTGAAAAAAATCCAGCCGCGCCTCTACTCCATTTGCTCCTCGCCGAAAGCCGCCTCCGGCCAGGTCCACCTCACCGTCGGCGCCGTGCGCTACGAAAAAGACGGCCGCTCCCGCAAGGGTGTCTGCTCGACCTTCCTCGCCGAACGCGCCCTCGCCCTCGGCACGGCCGGCGTCTTCGTGCACTCGAACAAAGCCTTTCGCCCGCCCGCCTCCGGCGACACCCCCATGATTATGGTCGGCCCCGGCACCGGCATCGCCCCCTTCCGCGCCTTTCTCACCGAACGTGCCGCCACCGGTGCCATGGGCAAAAACTGGCTCTTCTTCGGCGACCAACGCGCGTCCACCGATTTCCTCTACCGCGACGAACTCACCGCGCTCCAATCCACCGGCGTCCTCACCCGCCTCGACCTCGCCTTCTCCCGCGACCAACCCGAAAAAATCTACGTCCAGCAGCGCATGACCGCAGCCGCCGCGGAGCTCTGGTCGTGGCTCGAAGCCGGCGCTCATTTTTACGTCTGCGGGGACGCGTCCCGCATGGCCAGGGATGTCGATGCCGCCCTCCACCACGTCATCGCGACCGCCGGAAAAAAATCCCCGGCCGAAGCCGCTGCCTACGTCCAGTCCCTCCAATCCACCCAGCGCTACCAGCGCGACGTGTATTAAAAAGGGGGCGAGGTCTCCGCCCCCCCTCCACGTCTCGCTCCTGCCCCATGGTCGCTCCGAAAAAAAAGCAACCCACCCTCGCCCTCATCGACGAACTCCTCGCCGAGCAGTCCCGCCTGCAAACCCCCGTCGCAAAATTCGCGACCGCCCACGACTCTGGCTCTCCGCTCTCCGCTCTCCGCTCTCAGCTAATCCCCCTGACCCAACCCCGCCCCGGCGAACACTACGCCTTCGCGGTCGAACTCGACTCCTGCACCGGCTGCAAAGCCTGCGTCTCCGCCTGCCACTCCCTCAACGGCCTCGACGACGACGAAACCTGGCGCGACGTCGGCCTCCTCGTCGGCGGCGACCGCGCCCACCCGTTCTCCCAGACGGTCACCACCGCCTGCCATCACTGCGCCGATCCCGCCTGCCTCAACGGCTGCCCGGTTCTCGCCTACGAAAAGGACCCGCTCACCGGCATCGTCCGCCACCTCGATGACCAATGCATCGGTTGCCAGTATTGTGTGCTGAAGTGCCCGTATGACGTTCCAAAATACAGCGAACGCCGCGGCATCGTCCGCAAATGCGATATGTGCCACAGCCGGCTCGCCGACGGCGAAGCCCCCGCCTGCGTGCAGGCCTGCCCCACGCACGCCATCACGATCGTCACCGTCCTGACGTCCGTCCCGCCCCACCC
>CAJAYO010000731.1 GCA_903948415.1 uncultured Opitutia bacterium
CGGCCCCCGCCGACACCCATTTCCCCGAGGACTGGATCGCCTCCACCACCCGCGCGATCAATCCCCCCGACGCCACCCGCCACGCCTCTTCCGGCTCTCAGCTCTCAGCTCTCCGCTCTCAGCTTTTGCTCCCCGAAGGCCTCTCCCCCGTCCTCTGCGGCGACGATCCGACCCCCCACAACTTCGCCGAGCTCCTCGCCGCCGACCCCGCCTACTATCTCGGCGCCGCGCACGCCGCCCGCTTCGGCGCCAGCCCCCAGCTCCTCGTCAAATTCCTCGATCCTTCGATCCGGCTCCACCTCCAGGCCCACCCGACCGCCGCGTTTGCCCAAAAATTCCTCCAGGCCCCCTCGGGTAAAACCGAGGCCTACCACATCCTCGCCATCCGCGACGACCTCCCCCACCCGCCGTATCTTTATCTCGGATTCCAACGCCCGCCTTCCCGCGACCAGCTCCGCCGCCTCATCGAGACCCAGGACATCGCCGGCCTCGAAGCCTGCTTCGACCGCATCCCCGTCCACGTCGGCGACACCCTGATTGTCCCCGGCGGCGTCCCGCACGCCCTCGGCCCCGGCCTCCTGCTCGCCGAAATCATGGAGCCCAGCGACCTCGTCGTGCGCTTCGAATTCGCCCGCGGCGGCTACACCCTGCCCGAGAGCGCCCGCTTCATGGGCCGCAGCCTCGAATTCTGCCTCGATGTGTTCGACTTCAGCCGCTGGTCCCCCGACCGCGTGGCGACCGAGGCCTTCTGCCCGCCCCGCCGCGCCCGCGCCCTCGGCCCCGATTCGTTCCAAGACGACCTCATCGGACCCGAGCGCACCCCGTGCTTCCGTATCCGCAAAAGCCAGCACCGCGGCCCCGTCACCCGTCACGACTCCGCCTGCTTCATCGGCATTGTCACCGCCGGCACCGGCACCCTCACCGTCGACGGCGTCGCCCACGCCCTGCGCCCCTTCGACAAACTTTTCCTCCCCGCCGGCCTCGGCCGGTGGCAACTCGACCCCTCGCCCACGCTCGACCTCCTCGAGTGCCTGCCGCCCGCCCCCTGACTCCCTTTCGCCCGCCATGTCGTCCCCGTCCATGCTCGTCGTCCTCACACCTTACGAGGCGGAGAACTTCTTTCCCCCACCCCTCCTCGCCGAACTCCGCGCCCTCGCCCCCGATTTTCGCCCGCTCGATCCCACCGGGCTCAGCCCGGCCGACTTCGCCCGTGAACTCGCCGCGGCCGATCCCGAGATCCTCCTCGCGTGCTGGAAAACCCCCGCGCTGCCCGCCGCCCTCCCCCCGCGCCTCCGCTACGTCTGTTACCTCACCGGCAGTATCAAGACATTCGCCACGCGCGCCCACCTCGAGCGCGGCCTGCTGCTGACCAACTGGGGCAGCTCCGTCAGCCGCGTCGTCGCCGAGTGCGCCCTCCTGCACACCCTGTCCTGCCTCCGCCGCACCACGCCCTGGACCATCGCCATGCACCAACAGGGCGCGTGGAAAAACGACCGCACCGGCGCCGTCTCGCTCTTCGAACGCCGCATCGGCCTCCACGGCTTCGGCCCCGTCGCCCGCGAATTCATCCGCCTCGTCCAGCCGTTCCACTGCCCCGTCACCGTCTTCGCCCCCGATGTCGACGCCGCCGCCGAACGCACCTACGGCATCCGCCGCGCCCCCTCCCTCGCCGCACTTTTTTCCACCAGCGACGTCCTCATCGAGCTCGCCCCGCTCATCCCCGCGACCACCGGCATCGTCGACGAAACCCTCCTGCGCCTGCTCCCCCCCGGGGCCGTCTTCGTCAATGTCGGCCGCGGGGCCGTCGTCGACGAGACCGCGCTCATCACGGTCGCCCGCGAAGGACACCTCCAGTTCGGCCTCGACGTGTTTGCCACCGAACCGCTCCCGGCCAACCACCCGCTCCGCGGCCTGCCCAACGTGTTTCTGACGCCCCATTTCGCCGGCCCGACCCTCGATCGCTACCCCGACGCCACCGCCCACGCCCTCCGCAACCTCCGCGCCTTCCACGCCGGCCAGCCGCTCGAGTCCATCGTCACCCCGGAGGTCTACGACCGCTCCACCTGAGTCCCCGTTTTGTCATGGCGAGGCCCGCACCGCGGGGCGCGGCCCTCCCTCTGAAAGCCAGGCCTCGCCCCGCCACCTGCCTCCACGGGCAGTCCTCCGCCCGCCGGCTCCTCGAGCCGCTCGCCGCGCCCAGGCCGCCCGGCCCCACCCACCTCGCCCGCGCCGGCCCCGCCCGGGACCACGACGCCCCAGCCGACCGTCCCGAGGGTTTCGCCCGCCCGCTCCTCCTCGCCGCCCACGGCCTCCAATCCGCTCCCGAAAGCAGGGCGGACTTCAGTCCGCCTCCGGCCACGTCTTGCCGGATTCGGCCACCAGCGGACTGAAGTCCGCTCTTCTCATCCCCCTCACCACCACCGGCGCTGCGCCGCCACCGTCAGCGCCTCGTCCAACGGCGGCAGATACGGGTGCCACAGCCGCTCCCATTCCAGACTCACCGGTCCGGAAAACTCCGCCGCCCTCAGCTCCGCCGTCAGCGGCGCCATGGGAAACTCCCCCGCCCCCGGCAGCACATAGGTAAACGAGTGCCGCGCACTCGGCACGCTCACGCTGTCCTTCACGTGCACGTGCACGACATGCCCCCGGATCGCCCGCCACGTCACGAGCGGATCCTCGCCGCCCTTCTTCCACGTATGGTGCGCGTCCCACAAAATCGCCGCATCCGGCACCACCGCCAACAGCCGCCGGATCGCCGCCGCCGTCGTCAACGCGTCGTGCGTCTCGATCATCACGTCAGCCCGCCAGCCGTGCGCCGCCCGCTCCTCCCGCCACCACCGCAGCGTCTCGGCCGCCTGCGCCAACTCCGCCCCGTCCGCCGTCCGCCCCCCGTCAAACACCCGCAGCCACCGCACCCCGAGCGCCTCCGCCCACGGCACCACGTCGATCAACTGCTCCCGCTCCGCCGCCCCCCACCCCACCAGCTTCATCGACGTGTTGAACGCCACGACCCGCCCGCCCGTTTCCTCCGTCGCCAGCCTGTCCGCCAACGCCTCCGGCGAACCATACGTCGCCGCCAGGTAGCCCCCGAGGTCCACCGTCCCGCCGAGCGCGCGCACCTCCACCCCCGCGAGTCCGTGCTTCGCCGCCAGCGCGCAGGCCTCCGCCAGCGAAAATTCCGGACAGCCGAGCGTGTTCAGACAGCGAACCAGTGCCATGCCCCCGACCTTGCACGATTCCCCCGCCCGAGCGAAGCGCCGAAATCGCCCCGGAGATATCGTGCCACCCCGCTTCACCCCCGCTACTTTGCCCGCCCTCTACCCGATTTCCTCTTGCCGCCCCCGCCCGGGCCGGAGAAACCCATAGCCCGCTCCGCGCCCCCTCGTCCTCGCCCCTCTTTCTCTTTCTTCCTAATCGTTCTCTTTCTCCCTCCGTCCCCGTTTTCCGTCCTCCGGCCTCCGTCTCTCTGTCTTTCCCCCGCCCCCTCTTCCCGCCTCGCCTCAACCCTCCGAAAATACCATGCCACGTCCAGTCACCCTGTTCACCGGCCAATGGGCCGATCTCCCCCTCGCCACGCTCGCGCCCCTCGTCAAAAAAATGGGCTACGACGGCGTCGAACTCGCCTGCTGGGGCGACCACTTCGATGTCGATGCTGCCGCCACTTCGAAAAAATACGTCCACGAAAAATGGGCGATGCTGAAGGACCACGGCCTCACCTGCTACTCCATCTCCAGCCACCTCGTCGGCCAGGCCATCTGCGATAACATCGACGGCCGCCACCAATCCATTCTCCCCGCCGACGTCTGGGGCGACGGCGATCCCGAAGGCGTCCGCAAGCGCGCCGCCAAAAAGATGATCACCGCCGGCAAAGCCGCCCGCGCCTTCTTCGACGCCAAACCCGGCAACAACGGCAAGGACGACTTCCCCGCCGTCGTCAACGGCTTCACCGGCTCGTCCATCTGGCACTCCATTTACGCCTTCCCCCCCACGTCTCAGGCCTACTGGGACGCCGGCTACGCCGACTTCGCCAAGCGCTTCGGCCCCATCCTCGAGGCCTTCGACAAACTCAACGTCAACTTCGGCCTCGAGGTGCACCCCACCGAAATCGCCTTCGACATCGCCAGCGCCCAACGCGCCCTCGAAGCCGTCAAGGGCCACCGGCGCTTCGGTTTCAACTACGACCCCTCGCACTTCGGCTACCAGGGCGTCGACTACGTGAAGTTCATCCGCACCTTCGGCCCCCGCATCTTCCACGCCCACATGAAGGACGTCTGGTGGGGCCACGGCGACGGCACCGTGGGCGTCTTCGGCGGCCACGTCAGCTTCGGCGACGCCCGCCGCGCCTGGGACTTCCGCTCCCTCGGCCACGGTGACATCAACTTCGAGGAAATCATCGTCGCCCTGAACGACGTCGGCTACCGCGGCCCCCTCTCCGTCGAGTGGGAAGACAGCCGCATGGACCGCGTCCACGGCGCCACCGAAGCCTCCGCCTTCGTCCGCAAAGTCGACTTCCCCTCCAGCGCCATCGTCTTCGACGCCCAATTCGACAAGAAGGGCTGAGCCAGTCCCAAACCGCTCGCCCACGGAACACACGGACTACACGGAAAACTCCGAACCACCGAAGTCAGATTCTTCCGTGTAATCCGTGTGTTCCGTGGGCCCATTTCACTTTCCCTTTCACTCTCACTTTCCCTTTCCCTCTCACTTCCTAACATGAGCACCAAAATTGCCATCATCGGCGCCGGCGGCATGGCCGCCTATCACGCCACCGGTTTCCGCCAAGCCGGCGCTGAAATCATCGCCCTCTGCGACGTCAATCAGTCCGCCGCCCACCGCGCCGCCACCAAGCACAACATCCCCGGCATCTTCACCGATGTTGCCGAGATGTTGAAAAAACTTCCCGAGCTCGACGCCGTCTCCGTCATCGTCCCCAACAAATTCCACGCTCCCCTCGCCCTCCAAGCGTTGAAGGCCGGCAAACACGTCTTCTGCGAAAAACCGCCCGCTCTCAGCGCCAAAGAAATGGCGCTCATGCAGACGACCGCCGCCAAGGCGAAGAAGACGTTGATGTTTAACTTCAACAACCGCGCCCGCCCCGAGAGCTAC
>CAJAYO010000732.1 GCA_903948415.1 uncultured Opitutia bacterium
CACGAAAGATGCCAACCACGCCAATGCCGCCGGCGAATACCTCGGCGCCCTCGTGTGGTATGGTTTTCTCTTCAACGAATCGCCCGAGAAACTCACCTTCGTGCCCGCCGGCGTGGACGCCGCGTTTGCCGCGCACCTGCGGAAAGTCGCGGGGCAGATCGTGCAGGAAACCGCTGCCGCGAACGCCAAGATCACCCGCGCCGGCGCGGCGTCGCCTACGAAGTAAATCACCGGTTCGCCAGGCGCCGCGCAGGGGCGGTCACTTGCCCTGCTTCGCCCACGCCTTCATCAGCGCGATATTCTTCTCGGTGGCGCTCTCGCCGGTGCCCTTGCCCTTCCGGTTCCCTTCGCCGACGTAGACTTTCACGCAGCCGAACGGGGTCTGGCTTTGGGGTTTGGGGTCACGCGGTAAACCCATCCCGTGTTTTCCTTCAGCCACGCGCTTCTGCATTCCACGCGAAATCCCGCCCGGCCGCCGCGCATCCTGACGTCCACGCTTCGAATCGGCCTGTCCTCACCAATGCCCTCCGGAGCACCGCCACTGTCAGTCAAGCCAATGTCCTTCGCGATTTGTCGCAGGACGGGCGGCGCGGTTTTGGCTGTAGGAATCGCGCTGGTGCACACGTTGGTCGGCGCCGTCACGCTTTGCTCTCGTCACTTCCCCAACGCAAACAGCTTCGTGCCGGTGCGGACGAAGAGTTGGACATGTCAGATGGCGACGCTGGAGCGGTGGCGCGTGCCATCTCCGTCGTCTTTGAAAATCGCCGTGTGGAGCAGCTTGAATTCGCTGCCGCCGGACTACTCAGTTTTTTCCGTCAACGACCTCGCAGCGCAGGATGCGGAGTTCGCGGACGGCGTGATCAGCCCAATAGGTCACGATCACGTTTTCGAAGACCTTCACCTGCAAGATACGTCCGCCGGGTGTTAGCTCCTCGAAGTCGCCCTTGGTCATTGGGTGTTTGGCGAGGAAGGAGAAAATATCCTCCACCTTGGCTCGGATGCGGTCGGTGCTGCCGAACAATAACCGCGACGCCTCCCCGGAAATGGTGAACTCGTAGGACAGGCTCACACGCCAGACTTCTTGAGCTGGGCGTTGATCTTCTTGAACTCGGCGAACGAAACCTTGTCGCCGCCTTCCGTGGCACTCCACGTGGCATACAAGCTGGCGAGATAGACCGGATCCTTGCGACGCGCCAAATGGGTTAAATAGGCGGCCAGATGCAGCGTGTCCGCAGGACCGAGCCTGTTCGCTTGCTGTTTGAGTTCTGCGACAAACAGGCGGTTAAGTTAGCGAGTGAGAAGGCGGAGACAACTCGGATTTCGAATTCCCGGACGGGACGCGATGGTAGGGGGCAAGTGCGTCGTTGGTGCTTAGGGATGAGCTTATGGTTGCGGGCCGCACCCTGATGGATGCGCGCCAGCCGATTGCACCGTTGGGACGATCACTTGCCCAGCCCGCGCCCTCGTCACTTGCCCAGCGCAAACAACCTCGTGCCTGTGCGGACGAAGAGATCGCCCTGCGAGATCGCGACGCTGGAGCGGTGGCGTGTGCCGTCGCCTTCGACTTTGAAATTCGCGGGGTGGCGGAGCGTGAACTCGCGACGGTCGGCCTGCACCACGGACACTTTGGCGTTGAAACTCAGCACTTAGAGTTTGCCGTCGCCGGCGGTGGGTGCGATGGGCCCGAACTTTGTTTTTGGCCTGGGGTAGGGGCGCGGCTTGTCCGTGTCCGTCGGGGCAGGTGCGCACGGGGCGCGCTCCTACGAAATTCAGTCGGGGCGGTGGAATTGACCAAAAACTGAGCTGCGCGTGCGATGCAGTGCCCAACAATCCGCTCGACTGTTCGCGGCCAAAGAGGGATGCACGCCGACTGCTTCTTACTAGCATGCTCCCTTCCGATCAGACCCCGTTGCCCGCACCGAGCTTGTCAAAGTGGTTTGCCGAGCATGTGCATCCGCACAAGCCGATGCTCCGCGCGTGGCTCCGGCAGTGTTTCGGCCCCCGCGTCGATCTCGACGACATCGGGCAGGAGGCCTACGTGCGCGTCCTGCGCGCGCGAACGGTCCGCTCGCCTCGCCGAAGGCCTTTCTCTTCGCCACCGCGCGCAACCCCGCCCTCGAACGCATGGTGGCCGACACCCCGCTCCGCCTCTTCCCCGATCCTCAAACCGGCGCGCTGAGCATCCTCCGCGCGTCCGACCCGGAACCTCGACCACCCCCGACCCCGCCTCCGCCCAAGGAACTCCCTCGCCCCATGAAGCCCCAAAACCTGATCACCGTCCTGAGCGGCTGGCTCGCCCTCGCATTCTCGTCCGCGGACCCGGCCCACGCCGCCGACGGCTCCGCGACCTCCGCGCACGCCTTCGCTTCGATTGCCGGCCGCGTGCAAAACGTCGTCACCGGCCAGTTTCTCAATAACGCCCGCGTCACCGTGCGCGGCACCGACCTTGAGGTTTTTACCGACCAGACCGGCGCCTACCGCCTGCCGCAAGTGCCCGCGGGCAAAGTTGTGCTCGAGGTCGCCTACACGGGCCTCGACCCCCAATCCGCGCCGCTCGACCTCGTTGCGGGCCAGCCGGCCATGAAGGATTTCGATCTCACGAGCGCCACCCGCTACGGCGAGGGCGGCGTCGTCAAACTCGACGCCTTCACCGTCGCCACCGAGCGCGAGACCGATGCGGCCGCCATCGCGATCAATGAGCAGCGCTACGCGCCCAATCTGAAAAACGTCCTCTCCACCGACTCCCTCGGCGACATGAAGGACGGTAACATCGGCGAGTTCCTGAAGTTCATGCCCGGCGTGATTCCCGAGTATAACGACGAGGATGCGACCACCGTCGCCAGCATCTCGATTCGCGGCTTCGCCTCCAATATGGTCGGCGTCACCACCGACGGCGCGGCGATGGCCAGCACGTCCAACGGCTTCGGCGACTCGCGCTCGTTCGCCTTCAACCAGGTTTCGATCAATAACATTTCGCGCGTCGAAGTCTCCAAGGTGCCCACGCCTGCCAATCCCGCGGACTCGCTCTCCGGCTCCGTCAACATGGTCAGCAAAAGCGCCTTCGAGCGCAAAGGCGCCCAGCTCCGCTACAACGTCTTTCTCGCGGCCAACAGCGAGAACGTCTCCTTCGGCAAATCGCCGCACACCTCCGACGAGAATATCTACAAGATCCGCCCCGGCGGAAATTTTGACTACACGCTGCCGCTCACGCCGCGCTTCGGCCTCGTCGTGACCGGCGCCGCCAGCGAGCGCTACACGAAGCTCCATTACACCTACAAAACCTACAACGCCAACGCCGCCGGCACCGGCGCGACCCCTGCGCGATCCTATCTGCAATCCTTCCGGCTGCTCGATTCGCCGCGCGTCCTCACGCGCATGTCCGCCGGACTGAAAGCCGATTGGAAAGTCACGCGCCACTCCGTCCTCTCCGCCGGCACCCAGATCAACCACTTCGAGTCCGACCGCATCGCCACCGAGTTCGTCCTCAACGCCGGCACCAACGCCGGGCCCAACCCCGCCACCGGCACGCCCTTCAGCTTCGGGCCCGGCTTCACCGTCGGTGCGACCGGCCGCGGCGCGATGACGATGGGCGGCGCCGCCTCGAATCACACCGTGAAAGACGGCAATGCCGCCAATCTCCGCTACCGCCTTGACGACGGCGTGTGGCGCTTCCGCGCAGGCCTCGACCAATCGAAGGACAGCGGCGGCCTCCGCGACATCACCAAGGGCCACTTTCGCCAACTCGCCATCAACAGCCGCAATCCCGTGCGCGTGACTTTCCGCGAAGATGCCGGCCCGCGCCCCGCCGTCCTCCAGGTCTTCGACAACAACAACAACGGGGTGAATTTCTACGACCCGAACCAATACGTCCTCGCCACCGCCAACTCGACGCCGCGCCAAACCGTGGACGTGTTCAAGTCGGGCTCGGCCGACCTCCGCCGCGAGCTGCGCCTGTTCAACTTTCCTTTTTCCCTCGAGTTCGGCGGCTCGCGGCGCGAGCAGGATCGCGACATCCGCCGGCGCAACGAAAACTGGACCTACAACGGCCTCGGCGGCGACCGCGCCCCCACGCCGTTCCTCTCGCCCGTCTACAAAAACCAATACCACTACTACGGCTTCACGAATTTCCCGCAGATCTCCCCGAAGATCGCGTGGGCGGAGTTTCAGAAGAACCCCGCCCTGTTTTCGAAAACCGCCGCCCAGCTCCGCGCCGAGGAACTGTTCCGCATCACCAACTCCTTCGACTTCCGCGAGGTCGTTTCCGCCGGCTACGTGCAGACGGAATTCCGTCTCTTCCAAGATCGCCTCCGCGTCCTCACCGGCGTGCGTTACGAGAAGACCGACGACACCGCCTCCGGCCCGCTCGTCGATCCCGCCGCCGTGTGGCAGCGCAATGCCGACGGCACGTTCCTCCGCAATGCCGCCGGGGCGCGTATCCGCAAACCCGAGGCTGGCGCCGCTGCCTCGTTGCAGGAGTTGGGCTTCACGCACCAGGAGCGCGCGACCGACGCCGCGCGTTCCTACGACGGCCGCTACCCGAGCCTGCACTTCACCTACAGCCTCTCCGACCAGCTCATCGTCCGCGCCGCCTACGCCAAGACCTACGGACGCCCCGACTTCACCGACATTTTGCCCAACGCCCAGGTCGACGAGGCGGACCTCGACGGCGACCAGGTCGGCAATCCCGCCGTCGTGCAGGGCAACATCACCGTGACCAATCCCGGCCTCCTGCCCTGGTCCGCCGACAACTACGATCTCTCGCTCGAATACTACACGAAGAAGGGCGGCCTCTTCAGCGTCGGCGCATTCCAGAAGAGCATCCAAAACTTCTTCGGCAACGTGGTGAAACTTGCGAACCTCGCCGACACCGAGGAGTTCGGCCTCGATCCGCGCTACGTCGGCTGGCGCGTGAGCACCAAGATCAACGCCGGCGACGCGCGCGTCTCGGGCATCGAGTTCAACGTCCGCCAATCCCTCGCGGGCCTGACTCCGTGGGGCCGCCACTTCACCGCGTTCGCCAACGGCACCAAGCTCAAGCTCGAAGGCTCGAGCGCCGCCGCCTTCAATAATTTTACCCCCGAGAGCCTGAACGCCGGTCTGACCTACAGCCGACGCGCCCTCATGCTCATGGCGAAATGGAACTATCGCGGCAAACGTCGGCTCGGCGCGCTGCCCGCCCTCGGACCCGACGCCTACGAATACCACGACCACTACAAGAGCGTCGATGTGAACGCCGAGTATCAGCTCCGCAAAGGGCTGTCGCTTTATCTCAGCGCCTCGGATGTCTTCAACGCCGCCAAGGTCACCCAACGCTACGGTTCCGACACGCCCGACTACGCCAAACGCTACCTCACCGATCACAAAGGCGTGAGCCTCAGCGCGGGCCTCAAAGGCTCGTTTTAAACTGCACCCTCAACTCTTCCTGCGCCATGAATCCTTCCTCCCGTTCCACCAGCCGTCGCCGTTTCCTCACTACGGCCGCCACCGGCGCCGTCCTCGGGCCCTACGCGCTCGCCCTCTCCGGTCAGACCGTGGCCAAGCCCGCCGGCAATTTCCCGAACTTCGCCCGCGGCGAAGTCGTGCGCACCGGGGGTGAAGTTGGACCCGACGGCCGCTTCGTCGAGGCGGCCCGCGCGATTCCCCTCGCCGGCCACAGCCAGGTCCTCGTCGTCGGCGCCGGCCCCGCCGGCATCGGTGCCGCGCTGGCTGCCGCGCGCGCCGGCGCAAAAGTGCAGGTGATCGAGACGGCCGGCTGCCTCGGCGGCGTGTGGACCGCGGGCCTGTTGACCAAGATCATCGATGGTGGCCGCAAGACCGGCATCATGCAGGAAATTCTCCAGGCGATGGTCGCGCGCGGCAGCGACGTCGCGAAAAAAACGAAGGGCGAAATCTACGATCCCGAACTGATGAAGGTCGTGCTCGAGGAAATGTGCGTCACGGCTGGCATGAAGATCCAGTTGCACACGCAGCTCGTCGGCGCCGTCACCGATAAACGCAACCGGCTCGTCGCCGTCATCACCGAATCGAAGTCCGGTCGCCAGGCTTGGACCGCCGATCGCTTTATCGACTGCTCCGGCGACGGCGACCTCGCCGCCCAGGCCGGCTGCAAATTCGACGTCGGCATCAACGCGCAATGCGAGTGTCAGCCGATGTCGCTCATGGCGCTCCTCACGGGATTGGACGCTAACGCGATTCCCCAATACGTCCGCGAAGTCGCCGGCGAGAAGGCGAAATCGAATATGGTGAAACTGATGCGCGACTCCGGCATCAAGCCGTCCTACAGCGCGCCCACGCTCCGCCTGCTGCACAGCGGAATTTTCTCGCTGATGACGAATCACGAATACGGCGTGCCCGCCTACGACGCCGCCCAGATCAGCGAGGCCACCATTCGCGCCCGCCGCGAGGTCCACCAAATCGTCGCGGATCTGCGCAAACTCGGCGGCCCGTGGAAAGACGTGGCCGTCGTCGCCACGGCCGAGCAGATCGGCGTGCGCGAAGGCCGCCGCATCCGCGGCCGCGCGCAGGTGACCGTCCACGACATCGTCGCGGGCAAAAAACACGCCGACGCCGTGTGCCACGTGAATTTCGGTTTCGATGTCCACAACGTCCGCCCCGGCGACATGTTCTCCGGCCTCGATGAGATCGAGCAGGAGGTGAAAAAATACCGCGCCCTCGGCTCGAAGCCCTACGACATTCCCCTCGGCGCGTTGATCGCCGCCGATGTCGACGGCCTGATGATGGCGGGCCGCTGCATCAGCGGCGATTTTATCGCCCACTCCAGTTACCGCGTCACTGGAAACTCCGTGCCGATGGGTGAGGCGGCCGGCCGCGCCTCCGTCGCGTCGCTCCGGCTCGGCAAACTCCCGCACGAACTCTCCGCCCCGGAACTGAAGGCCACCTGATCGTTGCGTCCCGCGCGTTCTCGATTTTTACCTGCCCGGCTCTGCCAATGAAATTCTGCGCGTTCACCCGGCGTCTCTCGATTTTCCTCCTGCTCGTCGCGCTCGCGCCGGCGCTGGCGACGGCCCGCACGCTGCGGCTGTTTACCGTCGGCAACAGTTTTTCGGAAAACATGACCCGTTGCCTCCCGCAACTCGCGCGCGAAGGCGGACACGAGTTGATCATCGGCAAAGCGGTCAAGGGCGGCTGCTCGTTTCAACAACACTGGGATGCCGTCTCAGCGTGGCGCGCGAACCCCGACGACCCCAAAGCGAAAATCTACAAGGACAAATCCCTCCACGAGCAGCTCGGCACGGTACCGTGGGACGTGATCACCGTGCAGCAAAACTCGATGAACTCGGGCGACCCCGGGACCTACCGCCCCTTCGCGCCCGAACTCGTGGCGCACCTCCGCGCGCTGCGACCCGACGCCGAGATCGTGCTGCATCAGACGTGGGCGTATCGCGTCGATGCGGACAAATTTGGTCAGATCGCCCCGAAGGAGAATGCCGCGAATCAGCGCGAAATGTATGACCGCTCGCGCGCGGCTTATTGGGAGATCGCGGGCGAGCTGGGCCTGCGCGTCATCCCCGCCGGCGATGCCCTGTGGCGTGTCGGCTCCGATCCGGTCTGGGGCTTCCAGCCTGACCCGGCGTTCGATCCCAAGACGGCCGTCCATCCCGCGCTCCCTGTGCAAACGCACTCGCTGCACGTCGGCTACCGCTGGAGCGCCGCGAAAAAGCTCACGAAAGATGCCAACCACGCCAATGCCGCCGGCGAATACCTCGGCGCCCTCGTGTGGTATGGTTTTCTCTTCAACGAATCGCCCGAGAAACTCACCTTCGTGCCCGCCGGCGTGGACGCCGCGTTTGCCGCGCACCTGCG